>JBJOIB010000390.1:0-8334 GCA_046047375.1 Bacteroidota bacterium | reverse complement strand
CAATTCATTGAAAAAGGGTGCAGTAGCCTGACATGGCGGACAAGTATCGAAGAAGAAATCTAAGATGATGTATTTTCCTGCATTGGCATAAGTGTACAAGTTGTGCACGTTGCCATCAACGTCGGTTACCGTGAAGTCGTCAACTACTTCGCCCACGTTGTAATTTGTTACTTGCGCAGACAATCCAACGGCTGCAAACAAGCTCATTCCAAGTAAAATGTGTTTCATAATTTTCCAGTTTAGGGTGAATATACGGAAATTTTCTCAGAAATCCTAAGATGGACATTGATTTCCAATTTGATTCTTGGACTCTTGTGGGTACTTTTTATACAACATGTTTGCCAAAAGATTAACTTTGAGGGAATCAATTAATCAAATGGCTGACAAGAAGTACGTGCTAGCAATCCACGGCGGAGCCGGGACGTTGCTGCGAGAAGAGATGGATGCGGAGCGTGAGCGATTGCATAAAGATGCATTAGACGAAGCTTTGCGGTGCGGGGAGGATGTGTTGAAAGCTGGAGGGAGTGCCCTCAATGCGGTCATTGCAGCTATTGAGAGTTTAGAAAATTGTCCTTTGTTCAATGCCGGAACTGGCGCGGTATTTACCCATGATGGTGTGCATGAATTGGATGCCTCTTTGATGGAGGGTAAAGGGAGAAAAGCAGGTGCTGTTTGCGCTGTTCGGCATATCAAGAATCCCATTTTGTTGTGCAGAGATGTTATGGACTCAGAGTTTGTAATGCTAAACGGTTCAGGCGCTGAGCAGTTTGCCAAAGACAAAGGGTATAAACTGGTGCGCAACCGTGTTTTTTCTACCGAGTTCCGAAAGAATCAACTGATTCAGGCCATTCAAGCAGACCGGGTGCAATTGGATCACAGTGATACCCGTCATAAGATGGGAACGGTGGGTGCGGTAGCGATGGACAAAGAAGGCAACCTGGCAGCGGGCACTTCTACAGGAGGTATGACCAACAAGCGGTATGGAAGAGTAGGTGACTCAGCCCTCATTGGCGCAGGCACATGGGCCGATAACCGATCATGCGCTATCAGTGCAACCGGTTGGGGTGAGTTTTTCATTCGCTCAGGAGTTGCAGGAAGAATAGCGACCAGTGTACAACACGGGGTTACGCTCGAAGAAGCCTGCCGTCAGATGATTTTTCACGAAGTTGAAACTCTCGGTGGTGATGGCGGAGTTATAGCTATTGATCGAGATGGCAACTTGGCAATGCCTTTCAATACACCCGGAATGTACCGTGGATTTGTAAAAGAAGGAGCGCCTCGTTCTACAGCTATTTTTAGCGATGATCAGGAGTAAGCGCTAAGATTCGTGCTTTTTCTGTTCGAAGAACATCCATAACAGCTTCCTTGTTCCCTGCTTTCAGATGAACAATTACTTGTCCTGAAGGAAAGGGATGCGCGGCCTGCACTGGCGCACCGGGTTCAACATCGGTGGTATGTTCTAAAAAGCATGATTCAAAATCGCGCTGTATGGCGATCAGTTGCCCAGCGTATATTGCGAGTTGCCGTGCTGATAGCGTTCCTGCCGCCAGCAAACGCACGTGTGCAAGTGAGCGCTCGTAGCTCAACAACAACGAGAGTAAATCCTGCTTTTCGAGATTACTCGTTTCTGATAACCTCGCATGGTCGTCATCTGAGGAAATAGGCTGTAGAAGAGTCAGTTGCTCTAGTTTTGCTATGCGCGCTTGGAAGAGTTTTGCAATAACTGGTTGACTGAGAACATAGTTTCTTAAGTCGAAGATCTTCTGTTCAAGGGCTTCTTGTATATCATCATCCCCGGCATCCGGTTGCAAGCCCAGTGTCAACAGCGCCAAATGTTTATCCATTCAACAAAGGTACGATACAGCGGTATTTCTTATTTTCGATAAAACAAACTTTATGATCGCCCGAACTCCGCAACCTCCGTATTACGCCGTCATCTTTACATCCTTGCAATCTCAAAGCACTGATGGGTACGCGGCCATGGCTGAACAGATGTCGAACGAGGTGGAGCAAATGGAGGGTTTCTTAGGCATGGAGCATGCGCGCGACGGTGTTGGTATCACCATATCTTACTGGAAAGATGAAGAGAGCATCGCTCGATGGAAGGCGCATCGAGACCATCGCATAGCCCAGGAAAAAGGCAAGCGTGATTGGTATGAAAGCTACAAAGTGCGTGTTGCTCGGGTGGAGCGAGACTATGGTATGAACAACGCAGGTTTAAAATGACCGCTCTATCATCCGCCGAGTGAGGCGAGCAAAAAAAAAGCCGTTGGAATTAAGAATTCTTTAAGATTTAGGCACAAGTACAATGCGTATATTTGGGCTTCTAATTCAGAACACATGAATCAACTCATACTGACAGTATTCAGCCTTTTGACCCTTGTGGGATGTGGCGGTGAACAGTCGAAAGAACCAAGCAATGCTGCTGCGAATCAAGAGGTAACGCAGGAAACAGCTTCGGCAGCAGCACCTGTCGAAGTGCAAGGCATTGACGATAAAAACAAAGGTGATAAAGTGGGTCCTGTTCATCTGTTTGGAAACTTGCCAGCAGGGCGGATTGGTTCTACCATTTACCTGTATGAGTCGGAAGGAAAGAACACCACCAAGATCGACAGCGTTAAAGCAACCGAATTGAAATACGACTTTGGCACCAAGAACTATGGACGGGGCTTTTATTTTATTGGTGATGGTGATCCGAACAACATGGTGGCGATCATTTTGAATCCAGACGAGCCGCAGGTGCATATCAACTTTAGCTCAACCCGTTTTGACGTTGGACAAACAGCGATTGTTTCTGACGAAAACAAGGCGTGGTTTGCGTATTATGCTCAAGACAAGCAGTTGCAGAATCAAATTAGCAACCTGCGTAAATCGCGGTCACAGTCGTCTTTCAAAGAACGCGTTGATGCGCAGATTGCAGAAAAGGAGAAGGAACTGCGCGATTTGCAGCTTGCCACCGCGGCTGCTAATCCAGGAACGTACTTAGCCAAGTTCTTGGTGTTGAGAAAATCGGCACAGCCCGGCGATATCAATACGTTTTGGAACGATATCGACTTCACCGACGTTTCGATTATTCGCTCCCCTATTATCTCAGACCGTATTCAGGATTACATGCGCGCGCACAGCGGTGGAACTGAAACCGGTTATTTGAATTGCATCGATAAATTGAAAGAAAAGGCCTCAGTGAATTCTCAAGTGCTGGAGTTTACCTTGTACACTATGCTTGATGGATTCTATCAATCAGGGTTGGAGAATGTATCTATGTACATTCTTGATAACTACATCTTTGATGACGATTGCGGTGCCGATTTGAGCGATGTGGTAAAGCAACGTGCCCAGGGAATTGTGAACCTGCAGCTTGGTAAAACACCGCCGAATTTTGTGATTGAGAAGGTAGACGGCGGCACATTGAATCTTTATAACGAGGTAGTCAAGAATCAGTACACCTTGGTGATGTTCTGGGCTTCTTGGTGCCACAAATGCGAGCAGGAGATTCCGGTGTTGAAAGGCGTGTATGATGTTTATAAATCGCGCGGTTTTCAGGTTATTGGTGTATCGGTAGACAACCAGCGTTCGCAATGGGAGGCTGCAGTGAATTCAAATGGCTTGAAGTGGCCGAATGTATCTCAATTGAATGCATGGAACTCGCCTGTAGCTAAGGATTACCGCGTAACGCAAACGCCTACGTTGTTCCTTTTGAACAAGAACAAAGAAATTGTCTTGAAGCCAAAACGCATTTTCGAAGTAGAAGCCTTCTTGAAGGCGAACATGAAATAAAAAGAAAGGCCGCGTTGAGCGGCCTTTTTCTTTTCAATATTTCTTTTCTATTCAGCGGATGTTCAGATCATCAATCGCTCTGCTTTCCAGCTCTGGTATAGCCCAAGTATGATTCCATCTGAAAGACCTACCCGCGGCACGAGAACGTGCTCGATACCGCTACCGTCGAGTATGCGTAGATAGATCTCAGCAGCGGGAACAATAACATCGGCGCGGTCAGCTTTGAGGCCTAGCTTTTCCATACGATCATCCATGCTGAAGCTGTTGATGTAATCGTAGATACCTTCAAGTTCGTTCCGTGTAATGGTTTCATTGTGCGTATGGCGAGACATCTTAAACAGGCGGTTGATGTTACCCCCGGTTGCTATGGCGGTAAGGTCCTGCTCTTCTTCACCAAGATCCTTGAGCCACTTCATCGCCGATATCCACTCCGAATCTTTTACCTTTCCTTTGAGGGTTCTTACAGTGCCAATCTCAAACGATTTAGCCTTAACTCGTTCGCCATTTTTGATCAGGGTAAGTTCAGTGCTTCCTCCTCCCACATCTATGTAAAGGTAGCTTTTGGTATGATCGATGTCTTGAAGAAAGAAGTTCCCAAAAATCAAATTGGCTTCTTCTTGTCCTTCAATGACTTCAATATCAATTTTAGCCTCTTTTTTAACTTGTTGAATAACCTCTTTGCGGTTCTTAGCTTCGCGCATGGCGCTGGTTGCACAGGCTCGGTACATTTTGATGTTATGAAAATCCATCAGGTACCAAAAAGCCTTCATAACCTTGATGAGCTGGGCGGTTTTCGTTTTGGATATTTGACCTGATTCAAACACATCATCGCCCAAACGGAGGGGGATGCGAGTAAAAGACACTTTTTGGGTGTGGAAGCCCTCTTCCGTATCGAAAATCTCCTCCACTAGCAGCCTTACAGCATTTGAACCAATATCTATCGCAGCAAATTTCAACGCAATTCTTTTTATCGCTCAATAATACTCATTCATTCGCTTTGGCAGCAAAATAATTGTACACTTCTTCTTGCGAATTGAACATCTGTTTTTTTCGGTCTTTGGTAACGTAGGCGTTTTTCTGGCTTTTGTCGATGATGCGGCATTTTACGTTCCCTTTGAGCTGGAAATTCAGGTAGTCATCAATTTCTTTTCGCAGCAAAGGGTCGTACACAGGCACGCTGACTTCTACGCGATGATCGAGGTTTCGCGACATCCAGTCAGCGCTGCTGAGGTAGTATTCTGGCTTCCCGCCATTGGCGAAAACGAGAATGCGCGAATGTTCCAAGAATCTGCCAACTAGACTGATAACATAGATGTTTTCACTCATTCCTTTCACACCAGGAATGAGAGAGCACACCCCGCGAATGATCAACGTAACCTTCACCCCGGCATTGCTGGCGTCATAGAGTTTCCGAATCATTCCCTGATCCACCAGGTTGTTCAGCTTGATAATTATCCAGGCTCGTTTTCCTTCATCAGCATTTTTGATTTCACGGTTGATGAGTTCGGTGAACTTTCGCCGTGTGCTGTACGGAGAAACAATCAAGTGCCTGTAGGTTACGCGCTGGTAGTTGTGATCGAAGAATTCGAACAAGCGACTGACTTCTGAGGTGATTCGGGTATCAGCTGTGAGAAGTGCAATATCTGAATAGATGCGTGCTGTTCGTTCGTGGAAGTTACCTGTGCCGATGTGGGCGTATAACACCTCTTCACCCGCCTCTTCGCGCGTGATGAGCATGATTTTGGAATGCACTTTCAGTCCCGGTACTCCAAAGATAACCTTGGCGCCAGCTTCTTGCAGTTGCTCGGCCATTTTGATGTTATTTCGCTCATCGAACCGAGCTTGGATTTCCATGATTACCTGCACCTCTTTTCCGTTCCGTGCTGCGTTCACCAAAGCATTTACCACGTGCGAATTTTTAGCTACGCGATACAGGTTGATTTGCACCTTCGTAACAGAAGGATCGATGGCTGCCTCTCTTAGAATATCAACTACGTAGTTGAACATTTGGTAGGGGTAGTGCAAGAGCACATCGCCTTTCCGAATCTCATCCAAGAGGCTCACCTTGTTGCGCAAGCGGCGGTGTGGTTGCGGTGGAAGCGGTTTGAAACACAGGTCTTTGCGTCCGAAATCAGGGAACGACATCAGATCGCGCTTGTTGTGATACGCAGAGCCCGGAATAACATTTTCACGGTCTTTAATTTTCATTCGCTTGGCCAGGTAGTCGAGCATTTCCGGAGGCATGTTCCGATCGTACAAAAAGCGAACATAACTTCCTTTTTTTCGCAGATCGATTCCTAAACGCATCTTTTCCACAAGCGATTTGGTGAGGTCGTCATCAATGTCTAACTCCGCATCACGCGTAGTTTTAATCGCATACGCGTTGATTTCGATGGGGTTGAATAAAGAGAAAAGACGGCGCAATTTCAAGCGGATCACGTCATCGAGGAACATCACGAAGTTTTTGCCATCCTTCGGAGGAAGCACTAAGAAGCGCTCCAGGTGCGGAGGAACCTCAATAAGCGCATATTTTACTCTGTCGCTAGCCCGCTTGCCTGTTTTAAGTTCAATCGCCAGGTAAACAGATTGGTCAGCCAACTCCGGAAAAGGATGTCCTTGGTTCAGCATGATTGGAACCAGGTTCGGACGTACCGTGCTGCGGTAGTATTCTTCAATGAAGGTGAGCTGGTCTTGGGCAACCTGATCAGGAGTCAGGAAACAGACGTTTTCTTTTTTAAGCAATTCTTCCAGGTGGTCGAAAGTCGCTGTGTATTTCGTTTGAAGTTCCACCACCTTTTTACGAATGGCAGTGAGCGTTTGGGTAGGGCTGAATTCAAGTTCAGAAACGTTCTGTTTGCCCAATCCTGCCAATCGTTTTAAACTGGCCACCCGCACCCTAAAAAACTCATCGAGGTTGTTGGAGAAAATTCCCAAAAAACGCACCCGTTCAATCAGCGGATTTCCTTCGTCTTCGGCCTCCTGAAGCACACGTTCATTGAATGAAAGCCAGCTCAATTCGCGGTTGATAAATTCGTTGTTCTTCATGCTTCCTTACCGTCGGGTTTATTTTCATGCAATATTATCGATTAAAGAAACATTACCGATTAAAAGGTTGTTAAGTGTGTCGCGATTGCATTCGTTCACTGTATCTTTGCACCGCGAAATGAATTAATCACTGTAAATAGTTACATCATGTCTCTTGTAGGTAAAAAAGCACCCAACTTTAGCGCTCCTGCGGTAGTGAACGGTCACGAAATCGTTCAGAATTTCTCTTTGGATCAATACATCGGTAAGAAATACGTGTTGTTTTTCTTCTATCCGAAAGACTTTACCTTCGTTTGTCCAACGGAGTTGCACGCGTTTCAGGCCAAAGCTGCTGAGTTTGAAGCCCGTGGTTGTGCGGTTGTAGCTTGTTCAACAGACACTGAAGAGTCTCACTGGAGCTGGTTGCAAATGGACAAAAACAAAGGCGGAATTCAAGGCGTAAAATACCCGGTTGTAGCTGATACTACAAAGGCTATCTCTACCAACTACGGTGTTTTGGCTGGTGATTACGACTACAACGATAGCGGAGAGTTGGTTGCTAACGGCCCGATGATCGCTTACCGTGGCTTGTTTTTGATCGATAAATCAGGCACTGTGCAGCATTGCGTAATCAACAATTTTCCTCTCGGACGCAGCGTGAACGAAGCTTTGCGCATGGTAGACGCACTTATCCACTTTGAAGAAAACGGCGAAGTTTGTCCTGCAGACTGGCACAAAGGAGAAGACGCTATGAAAGCCTCTTTCGACGGCGTTGCTGATTACCTTTCAGCCCACTAATTGCAACCCTTCGGGGGTAACCATAGAATTTCCCAAAAGTCCCGTTATAAGCGGGACTTTTTTTATTCCTATTTTCTCTACCTTCGATTGAACTTACACACATATGCGATACTTCTTTTTCTTTGCCATTCTTATTTCGGCTTGCTCGCCGGATACCCAAGGTGACGTTGTTACACCAAGCGCTTCAGAGCCTCAAAGCACCGTAACAAAGCCGCAAGCGAGCGGACAGCTATTCATCATTGGCGGTGGTAAGCTACACGTGCCTCTGATGCAAGCGATGGTGGAAGAAGGTGGCATAGCGAAAACAGACCTGATAGTAGTTATTCCCGCCGCCAGCGAAGAGCCTGATACTGCTATTTACTATGATTCTATGCCTTTTCTTGAGATGGGCTACACGAATGTGAAACCTCTTCGCTTGTCTGCGGCAGACTCTTTGGGCGGTACTCGCGTAGATAGTTTGATGATGGCAAAAGGCATCTTTTTATGCGGTGGTGACCAGTCGCGTTTGATGGCAGTCATAGGTCAGCCAAAAATTCTAGGGAAGTTGCACGAAGCTTATCGGGAAGGTGCTGTTATTGGCGGAACCAGCGCAGGTGCAGCGGTAATGAGCGCCATCATGATAACAGGTGATCAGAAAAAAGAACCGGATTATGAATCTACCTATCGCCGGTTGAAGACCAACAATGGCATGTACGCGCAGGGAACCGGACTTTTTGCCAATGGAATCATTGATCA
>JBJOIB010000389.1:0-3735 GCA_046047375.1 Bacteroidota bacterium | reverse complement strand
CTTGCCACTTGCAACGTTCAACTTTTGGAAAACAGCGGGCTATCGAATTGTTGTTTTGTTAATAATTGGTTCCATTTGGTTTGCCATCTTTCGAAGTTTCAAACCAATCCGAAAGCCAGTTGAAAACAAAAGTCGCTTTTACACTCGTGTTCGTCGGCCTCATCATGCGGACTTGGATGGGGCTTCAATTGGAGCTAGGTAACGATGAGGTCTACTATACGATCTACGGTGACCAGTTGCAGTGGAGTTATTTCGATCATCCGATTTTAATTGGACTTGTTGCATGGATTGGTAAGTTTTTGGATGTGGTTCCTGCTGAAATGCAGTACCGGCTCTTACCTTTGATTTTTGGAACCCTAACCTCTTTGGTCGCTCGCAAGATTGTCTTGACCATAACCAATGATGAAAGTATTGCCAATCTTGCTTTACTCGCATTTTCAGCCAGCTTCTATGTGCAAGTTGTTTCAGGTCTCTTCCTAATGCCTGATGCTCCTTTTCTATTCTTTTGGATATCCGCAATTGCTATTGGAATCAAATTGGTTGTTACCGATAATAATTATATACAGCATCATTTGCTGTTCGGTCTTTTAGTGGGGCTTTCTACTTTGTCAAAATATTATGGAATTTTTTTGTGGGGTGGATTCTTTGGTTATCAGCTACTGTTCGATCGGAAGAAATTTTTGGACTGGAGAAGCGCTCTCGGACCCTTGGTGACGTTGATTGTGATAACACCAATTCTTATTTGGAACTACCACAATAATTGGGTGTCTTTTGCTTTTCATTCGGGAAGGGGAATGGGCAATTCTTTCGATTTCAATCTGAATTTTTTGCTTCAAGAGGTATTCGGTTCTTTCATTTATAACAACCCCATCAATTCTACTTTAATCATTCTGACTTTGTGGGTCATTCCCTTAAGGAAAATGTCAAAGATTAACGCCTATCTTTTATTATCTGGCGGGATCTTGATTTTGTTTTTTATATCCAATTCACTGACAGTGCGAACGCTGCCACATTGGTCGGGCGCCGGGTATTCTACTATACTTATTTTGGCGGTCGCGAATTTGCACAATTTCAAGCTAGCTAAGTCTCTCATTGTCACTTCCTTCGTTTTTTTCTGCGTCGCTGCATTGCTCAGTACTTTTGTAATTAACCAAGGATTTTTATTACCCACTAATGCCACTCAAAAACCAGAGTCTATAGGGAAAGATGATTTTACATTGGATATGTTTGGATGGAAACAAATCAACCATAAGCTTGTGGTATCTCGAAATCGATATGTTGAACAAGGGTGGATAAAAGAAACTTCTCCATTAGCGATTACTCATTGGTTTCCAGGAGCTCACCTCTATCATTATTGTGGGAGAGAGTCAGATTTGCGCATATGGGCAGTTGGAGATACCTCAAATTTGCATCAATTCAAATGGATGACTCGTTTCAATGCTTCGCCAGATCAAGACCAGAGTGCGCTGTATTTCACAACTACTCGTCCGTTTAGATCCCCAGAACCAGCCTTGATTAAGAAATTTGACTCAGTTCAAAGAATTGACTCCTTTCCCATCTTGCGTGATAATGGTTTGATAGCCGGTTATGGGTTTATTTATCTACTCAACGGTTATAACCAAATCGAAGCTGATCGTCCATAGAAGGAGAATGGATTTTCGTTCACACGAATAACCAAGGAATTCGTAAATTGATCAAGGTAAGTCTAAGATTGCGTAATTGGTTTATAGTATACGATTAGCTCGTAGCTGTAAATCATGTATAATTTGCTTCAAAATCGTGTGTTTTCTATTCATTTAATTTTCACAACTATGTCTAGAATTTTGTTGTTTTTACTAGTACTCCCCTTTACGGGCTTTGCTCAAACATGCGACCCATCCAACGGAAATGTGCTTATCTATGCCAACTACGACGGTGGTATCATCAATATCAACTGCAATGAAAACATACCCAATCTCAAAATTGGAGTGTGTACCTATGAAGATTGCCAAATCAACATAACTGGGCCATTTGCGGGCAATGTTACCCAGGTTATTTATGCTGGTTTTCAAGGGAATAACGACAACTGCAATGCAGGGGTTAACACTACCTCTATCTCAGGAGTGTCGCCCGGAATCACCTCAATTCTCTTCGCACCTCCAGGGGTGCTGTCAGACTCCAATGGTTATCCTAGCATTATATGCGCATACAGCTGTGGCCCCGGAAACCAAGGAGGATGTAACACTGCAGCGCAAGTAGTGGCCTATTTCATGAACCAATTCGGTGGAACCCTCCACACGTATTATACGCAATACCAATGCTGGGGTGGCGAAACGTTCAATGTGAGCGATGACCTGTGTTGCAGTGTGCCTCTGCCTGGGGTGGAAGCTACCTTCACGGCTTCTGATCCCATTGTGTGCTCCGGACAATGCATCGACTTTGTTTCCTCCGTATCCGGAAATCCGACTACGTATAACTGGATATTCAACGGAGCTCAAACGCTATCATCGAATGCGGTAAATCCTACCGGAATTTGTTACCTCACACCAGGGTCATACACCGCACAATTGACGGTTTCGAATGCCACTTCTTCGGATGTTTATTCTCTACCCATTTCGGTGATCTCCTGCGGTACTCCCGGGTGCACTTATCCCGATGCCTTGAATTTCAACCCCAACGCAACAGTCGACAATCAATCGTGCGAATTTCCTTGCTCCAATGAATGTCCTGAAGATATCAACCAAGACGGGATTATCAATGCTGCCGACTTACTTATGTTCCTCGGTGTTTTCGGTACCACCTGCAACTAAGAACAAGATGAAAAAAGGCGCCTTACTCCGCAGTAAGGCGCCTTTTACTTTTTATGCTTTTCGATGTTAGTCACACACGGTGGCGAACACCCCAAGGAATAACAACATGTCACTTGCGTTTACTACGCCATCTCCAGATAGATCCGCAATGCAGTTCGACTGACAGCCGTAATCGCCCAACAAAATCAATAGATCACTAACGTTGATGAATCCATCGGTGTTGAAATCGCCCGGACAAGGGTTCGCTTCATCCGGATCGATGGTTCCATTGCAATCATTATCGATGTCGGAGGCTGTTCCTGGTGCTCCTGGGTACACGGTGTTGTCTGTGTCATCACAGTCGGTGTTGTCAAGAACGTAGCCAGCAAGAGGCTCGCAAAGCAATAGGGTAGGGGCCGCTCCAAAACCATCGCCATCCGTATCGGAGTGATACAATTGTGCGTAGGTACACGAACCATCATTGATAGTCGCTGCAGGTTCATAGTTGCAGGCGTTCGAATCGGTACATCCGGCGCAAGACGTGTATTCACATGATCCGTCATTACAAGAAGCCGCTGGATCGTAGTTACAAGCCGCTACATCGGTACAACCGGCAGTCTGAGAGCCGCCACAGTTGCCGCATTCGTCAAGTTGCAAGCACGAACCATCGTTGATGGTCGCCGTTGGATCGTAGTTGCACGCGTTTGGATCTGTACATCCGGCGCAAGACGTGTATTCACATGAGCCATCGTTGCATGAAGCCGTTGGATCGTAGTTACAAGCCGCTACATCGGTACAACCAGCAGTCTGAGAGCCGCCACAGTTGCCGCATTCATCAAGTTGCAAGCACGAACCGTCGTTGATGGTCGCCGTTGGATCGTAGTTGCACGCGTTTGGATCTGTACATCCGGCGCAAGACGTGTATTCACATGAGCCATCGTTGCATGAAGCCGTTGGATCGTAGTTA
>JBJOIB010000388.1:0-15601 GCA_046047375.1 Bacteroidota bacterium | reverse complement strand
TAGCGAAAAGGATTGCGGATTATACACTAAGACCGTGGCAAAAGCTGACTGGTTCGAACGTACCTGCACAAACACAGTGTCTACCAAAGATAAGTTGTTGAAGGGCGCCACAACAACGGCGTATCGACCTGTACCGGTCAAACTGAAGTGCGCTATTCCATTGGCGCCGGTGTTTCTTGATGCACTCGCTCCGGTACCAGTTTGAATCACAGAAACAGGCATGCCCGCCTCAGCGCCAAGGGTGGTGAGGTTAATTACCTGAACATCGAGTTCTGCTTGTGTCCATGCAGAAATAGACGCAATCAGCGTCAAAAACGAAAGTATATAAAGCTTCATATAGATAGATAGAAGTGAAAAAAATAAGACTCTTATTACTACAATTCTATCTGATAAGGAGGTCCTCTGAAATGCTTGTTACAAGCGTGTAAATTGATAATAATTAGCCCAACATTCGCGTTAGAAATGAAATAAATAAAGAAACCAGAGAGTAGCTTAGAGATGTGACGAAAAAAAGATTCCCGCCATCTGCGAAGCACCCATTGAACGTCCGTGCTTTCATTTAAATCTGGAATGGGGGTGTCAATGACGAAGCTGTTTGCCACTTGCGCAATCAGGGCGGCGAGAACCGCTGAAGAATGCCAAGGTACCGCGTTGAAATCGGCCATTGCAAACCCTTCTTTGCTGTAAGCCATGAACCAGGAGCCACCCCGCATGTCGGGCGCAAACGCGGCATGTGCAGACGATTGATCGAACAGTTGGCAGTTGTCTTTTAAAAGCTCGGTACTTGAGGTATGGTCTGTGCCAATTAGCACCACTTTTTCAAACCCCTTCGCAAACGTATCAGCATAAGCATTCAACAGTCGTTCAGCAAAGGTGTTTCCTCTTTGCTGATGGGCATCTATAACGAATACGGGAAATCCGGTAGATTGAGCCAGTAGAATGGATCGCTTTTTCAATGCCTCTACCAAACGTACATTGCTGTGAAGCTGAGCTTGCGGTAACAAGCGCTTTTTCCGTGCATCAGCAAGTGTGTTGTTGGCAAAGACGACAATAGCGGTCATGGCCGTAAAGGTAGAAAGAATGATGGGCTGATTATCACGAAACTATATTCAGGCCCTGAGCAGGATCTTTTTCACATCGGTCCGAATCTTCTGCGATAGCATGTCTGTTGGTAGATCGTTGGAATCGGTACCAAACGGGTCTTCAATTTCTTCAGCAAGAATCTCAAGGCTGCCGAAAACGTAGAGCGTAAACACCGCAATCGGAACCGCCCAATAGTTGAAATCGCTTACTAAACCAAAGGGCATGGTTAGGGTGTAAGCGAAAATGAATTTTTTGATAAAGATGTTGTAGCTATACGGAATGGGGGTGTTGCGAATGCGCTCACAGGCGCCGGTTACGTCTGTTAGCGACTTCAATTCTTTATCTACCAAAATCAGTTGATCTCCGGTGATGAGTTGATCTTTGTAAAGGCGGTGTACCTCTTGGTGCAACAAGGCAGCAACGTTATTGGGATGGTGGTCGTAATCTTCGCGAAGACCCAAAGAATCGTCCCATTCGAGGTCAGATTGCTCAACAGCGCGCAGATGATTTTTCAACGCATGGGGATAGTTGCCAATGGTCAATGCCAAGCGCCTGCGCTCGTTCTGTTGGGCAGGAGGTAGCATCGCATCTAATTTCAACGCCAGGTTTCGACAGTCGTTTACTAATTGGCCCCACGCTTTTCGTCCTTCCCACCACCGCTCATAAGCAGTATTGGTGCGGAATACCAAAAGAAGACCAATTACAAAACCTAGAAGGGAATGCACCAAAATGGTGCTTTTAAAGGTGAACCACTCGCGGTAATGGAGTTCCGCGTATACAACTCCTACACAGTAAATGGCGAAAACAGCAAGCACCCAGAACATTTGCCTGAAGGTGTCGCTCTTGTGAAACTCGAAAATGAGACTAAACCAGCTCTTAGGATCGTATTTAACCATGCAGTTTTAACAGAGGTTATTGCGCAAAGCAAAAAGAACAATTCCGACCCGGGTGCGCACGTTGAGCTGGTCACATATGGTTTTGCGCCAACCTTCAGTGGTGCGTGGACTAACATTCATCAAATCGGCAATTTCTTTGTTGCTCATTTCTGTGCACAGGTGCCGAATAAACTCCAGATCTTTATCGGAAAAGTTGATACCGGCGGCAACATCCGGACTAAGCTCAGAACTGTTGAGGGTTTTAACCAGTTTACTCGAAACCATGTCTGAAAAATGGTAACCAACAGAATGTACATCCTGAATGGCACGCATAAGTTCTTCTGAAGAGGCGCTTTTAAGCAAATAGGCACGTGCACCGGCGCGCAACATGCGGATTACGCTTATATCGTCATCAAACGCCGTCAATGCGATTACCTTCACATTGGGCTTGTTTTTTGTAATCCATTCCGTGGTTGAAACACCATCCCGCACGGGCATGTTGATGTCCATTAACACCAAATCTACTTTCTCTTTTTTAAGAAGTTGAATCATGTCATCGCCGGAACCAGCTTCTCCGACCACTTCGCACAACTCTCCGGAAATGAGTTTGCTCAGCCCGGCACGCATCAAATCATGGTCATCGGCAATCGCTATCCTAACTTTCGTATTCATTGGTCAAAGGGTGAAACAAGATGATTTCTGTTTGTGTTCCTGTTTCAGGTGTTGAAGTTAACATAATCTTTCCCTTTAACAATGCAACACGTTCTTTTAATGAACGCAAACCGATGCCTTCGGTCACAGACTCAACGGCAAATCCTTTTCCATTGTCGGAGACTGTAAGATGGGTGTTTTCATTCGTGGCCTGGAGAGATACCGTCACATGGTCAGCTCCGCTGTATTTACCGGCGTTGTTGAGCAATTCTTGTGCGCACCTAAAGAGAATGATTTCTTCTTTGGATGTCAGTTTCGGATTCTGTTCTGGAGGAAGATAGGTGCAGTCTATCTTAGTTGCCTTGGTAAAGAGTTTGCACTCCCTATCGAGGGCTAAATCAATGCCTTGCTCTGCAATGTAGTCTTCATGTAAGCTGCGACTGAGGTTTCGCATGCTTTGAATAACGTCCATGAGCAGCTGGCGCATTTCAGGATCGCCCTGCTCCATGCTTTGGTACACCAATGATAAACGCTGTCCGAGGTTGTCGTGAATCTCCCTCGAAAGCTGCTTGAGGGTTTGCTCTGAAATCTCCATACGGCTCCGCAAGGCTTGCATGTCATACTCCTGTTGCTTGAGTTTTAGCTCTGCCTCATGTACGAGCTGCTTCTTGCGGTATGCATAAACAAATAGGATAAGCGAAATGGATAATATCGAAAACAAAAACAGTCCCCCGTACAAAATATACCCTATCGGACCACTGATGTCGAACATTTATCCCTGTATTGTTTGGCTGCAAGTATAAAAATATATCCGAAAAGTGCGTAATAAAGTATCGAGGCGATGCTGTGAACCCAAATGCTAACCCATGGAGAAACCTCAAGTTCAATGAGGTAGTCATATAAACTCAAATGGACGAAACTAATGCACTTGTAGATAATTAGTGATGCTCCAAGAATGAATTCAGGGTTTCTTGATAAAATCGTATGCTCATCTCTAAGAAGCAGGTCAACGAATAACAAAAGAGTTCCTATTACAAGTATTGGAGTGCTTATAGAAATAAGTATTGACGGGAATTCTCCGAAGGGATTGCCCTTTGACAAATAATAAAATGAAAGGAGTAAACTGACAAACAAAATACTTATCTGACCAAATCTAATACTTCTTTTTTGTGAAAGCCATGCAAGAATTGCACAATAAACAAGTAGAGCTGTGATGTTGTAAATCCAATACAGAATAAATGCTTTTCCGGCAAAGAGGGGAGTACGCGTGAGTGTTTCGCTGATTAAGACATAGGTTAGAAACCAAACCAAAAGCCGGAAAGGCCCGGAAAGCCGTGCATAGTTCCAAAAACCAATGCAGGCTACCGAGCCAAGCACAGTGAGGTATAGGACAAAGATAATACTCACTGCAACCGGGTAGTTTAGCGGAAATCAGTCATCACCTAGTTTTGAATTCTCAACATTTAGGCAGGCAACAGGGCAACACATAAAGTCGTCAGCGGCAAATGCCTCCAGAATATTATTATGTACAAGTCCAGTTGAATCTACTTGTGTGCCTACCACCACCAGAGAATGGTAGTCGTAGGGTCTGCCAGCGCCATCGTTAATGGTTTTCACCACCGGATAAATACGTACTCCACTTGGAATGGTAGAGTCTTCACGCATGCGCAAACAGTATTCGAGCGAGGCACGGTCTACAAACCACGATTTTAACTTCGGCGTTGTGTCTCCAGGTTTTTGCACATAGTCTTTTGGAAACATACCACGCAGTGAATGATTCGAACGGTGGAAACGCGTTACCAATGAATCTGCTGTAGCCCACGGAATGAGAGTGCTGAGCGTTGTGTCTGGACTTGCCATAGCAAATGCCATACGCGCTGATGCCTCCGGTTCGTTTTGAACGGTTTGCTCAATGGGCTCTGAAGTTGCTTCACCTGCCGGACTAACCAACATCCGTGTGACATAACCTGCTACGAACCCCAGCACAACGAGAACAACAGTTTTTGTATTCATGTATTCTTCTGTTAATGGGTCATCTTGGTGATTACGAAAGTACCGCGAAGTTTCAATATGGGAAAGGGGTAAATCGGAATGCGGAAAAACACGCAACATCGAAACCGTGTATTTACGCGGCTTTCAGGTGAATGCGCGATGAAAAATACCGTAAAAACGGATTTTCACACCGTAAATTTACGGTGTGAAAATCCGTACGTCTTGAGAGGTGATTTTCAACAAGTTATATTTTCTTTGTTGTACTAACCAATTATGTCACGGTTATCTGACGAACCCTTTCCCGAAGGTATAGGACGTGCCGGAGAAATCCGGCATTACCCCGGGAGTTTAGCCCTGACGTTGGTGCTTGAAGAATAGCTTGCATGCTTCTTCCGCTTCATCAAGTGCATTATGTTAAACTACTCTCTCCGCGGAAGGCACCAATGGAAGGAAAAAGAGGCGGTCTGTAAAGGCCGCCTCTTTGTTTTATCTCAATTCTAATTCGCTTATTCTTGAATGGACTGTTTATACAAGAACTTGTATTTCGCCCGATTCAAATACCAGTACATCACCGGAACAAGCACCAAGGTCAGGAAGGTCGCAAAGGTGAGTCCGTAAATAATGGCCCACGACATTGGCTTCCAAAACACGTTGTTGTCTCCTCCAATGTAGATCTTTGGATCGTAGTCGTACAAGAATCCAATAAAGTCAATGTTCAAACCAGCCGCCAACGGCAACAAGCCTAATACAGTCGTGATGGCGGTTAGCAACACCGGACGTAAACGCGTCTTTCCAGCCTGAACAATGGCTTGTACCAACTCCGAAAATGGAAGTTTTTGATCCTCCGCAAGCCCCATCTCTTCGCGGCGTCGGTCGCGAAGCAAATTGGTGAAGTCAATCAATACAATGGCATTGTTTACTACCACCCCGGCCAATGAAATAATTCCGATCATGGTCATCAAAATCACGAAATCCATTTGGAAGATCACCAACCCAAGCAATACCCCAATCAAGCTGAAAAACACCGAAAAGCCGATGATGAAAGGAGTTGATATGGAGTTGAACTGTGCCACAATGATCAAAATGATGAGGAAAAAGGCAATGAACAAAGCCGTAGCCAAAAACTGGAAGTTCTCGGCCTGCTCTTCTTGTTGTCCGGTAAACGCCCACTGAATCGACTCCGGAGCATCAAAACCCGCCAATTCCTTTTTCATGGTGGCTACAATTTCGTTTGCGTTGTAACCTTCGAGCACGTTCGATTGAATGGTGATAACGCGATCAAGGTCTTTCCGCTTAACTGAGCTGAATGTGTTGGTCTTGATGTATGTTGCCACTGCTGAAACAGGCACCTGCTTGATGCGGCCATTGCTCGGATCCCTGAACGTGATCTTTTGGTTCATCAGTGCGTCTGCGTTGTTTCGGTACTCTTTGGTGAAACGAATATTGATCGGGTAATCATCTTCTCCGTCTTTGTAAGTGCTTACTTCCCGACCAAATAAGGCGGTGCGAATCGCATCCCCCACCTGTGCAGTCGATAACCCAAACCGCCGCGCTTTATCACGGTCAACGTGGATCGGCATTTCAGGCTTGCTCTTGTTTACATCGAGCTTCAGCTCTTCAATACCGGCAATTCTGCGCTCATCAATGAAACGCTTCATTTCTACCGCATAAAACATGAGGGAATCGTAATTCTCCGCACGAAGTTCGAGGTTGATTGGCGCCCCTTGAGGAGGACCATTCTCGTTCTTTGTAACCTTTACTTCCGCTTCCGGGTAGTTCTTCAATTCTTCCCGTATGGCGTTCAGTACATCGTTGGTGCTTACCCCCCTGCGATCCTGAAATTTCACAAATGAAACGGTAATACGCGCTTTATTGGGCGTGTTGCCGAGTTGTGGACCTTCATTCGGGTCGCTCGTTCCCGCTCCAACCTGTCCGATAACGGAGTTTACTATAAAGCTTTCCTTCTCACCAGTAAGCGGATTCTCGCGTTTAAATTCTTCGCTATTGATCACCCGAATCACTCGCTCTTCAATTTCTCGTGCGACTTTGTTCGTAGACTCAATGTCGGTACCAATCGGCTTCTCAATGAAGATGTTTAAGTATTGAGGCTCATTGGCCGGGAAGAACTCCACCTTTGGAGTAAACAAAATCATCAATACCAAGGCAACTACAAATAAGAAAGACGTGCCGAAGAAAAACATCCACGGATTGCGGCCGCGAAGTGCAAAGAGCAAAAAGCGCTCGTAGGCATTCTCAAGCTTAGGTAAAAAGTTGTTTTGAAACGAAATAGAGGCTGGATACAGCACGTAATAATTCAATAACGTAGTCAATCCAGTGATGATCAGTATGTTACCAAACACACGGGCAGCTCCGGCTTCGCCTTGACCAAAAATGAACACAAACACTAGCCCCACCGCTATCAAGACGGTTCCAATCATATTGGTTTTCCGCTTGTTGCCTCGTTCTTGCCCGAGTCGCATAAACATAGCAGTAAGCACCGGATTGATCACCAAGGCCACAAAAAGCGATGAACTCAATACTATGATCAAGGTCAACGGCAGGTACTTCATGAACTCTCCCATCAATCCCGGCCATACCATCAGTGGCACGAACGCGGCAAGTGTAGTTGCTGTGGAGGCTATGATGGGCCAGGCAACTTCCCCAACGCCGTAAATAGAGGCTTGGGTGGCCGACATGCCTTTTTCTTCCATTAAACGATAGATGTTCTCTACCACCACAATACCGTTATCTACAAGCATTCCCAGTGCTAATACGAGGGAGAACAACACCATGATGTTGAAGGTGATGCCCATGCTGTTCAAAATCATGAAGGATAGGAACATCGACATCGGAATGGCGACTCCCACGAAAAGGGCGTTGCGCAAACCAAGGAAGAACAGAAGTACGCCAACTACGAGTATAACACCGAAAATGATGCTGTTCTGCAATTCATCAACCTGTGATCGGGTCTGATCACTTTGGTCGTTGGTGATGGTAATCGACAGGTTTTCAGGCAGATCGTTGTTCTTTGCTTCTTCTACAATGGCATTGATTTTATCGGCCGCATTGATGAGGTTTTCTCCCGAACGCTTGATAATATCGAGGGAAACAACCGGTTGTAAATACTCGCGTGCGTAGCTTTCTTTTTCTTTTTCGATGAAATTTACTTTGGCAACATCTTTCAAGTAAACAATGTTGGTTCCTTCATGCTTCACCACAATATTCTCGATGTCAGACATGTTTCCAAATTCCCCAACGACCTGGATTGATCGACGAAAATTATCCACCAAAAGATCTCCACCTGAAATGGTCATGTTCTCTGAGCCTATGGCCCCGGCGATGTCGTTGAAACTGATTTGCATGGACTCCGCCTTGAGGTAATCAACTTCAATCTCAACCTCTTTGTCCATCACCCCGCGAATGTCGACCTTGGTAATTTCAGGCAAGTCTTCTATTCGTTCTTCAAGCAGCTCGGCGTATTTCTTCAAATCGTCTAAGCTATAATCCCCGGATAGGTTCACGTTCATGACCGGAATGAGCTCCGAAAAGTTCATTTCAAAAATGTTCGGATCAGCTGGAAGATCATCCGGGAAATCAGGGTCAGACTTGGCAATGTCTACCTTGTCTTTCACCTTGCGAAGTGCTTCCTCAGGTGTAACAGAAAAATCGAACTCGATGTTGATTGCACTATACCCCTGTTGAGAGGTGGAGGTGATTTTATCGATTCCGGTAATACCGTTGATCTCTTTCTCGAGCGGACGAGTGATCAGTTTCTCAATGTCTGTTGGACTGTTTCCCGGGTAGGCTGTGCCGACATAGATTTGAGGCACAACTACTTCAGGAAAGCTCTCTTTTGGAACGGTGATGTACGCAGAAATACCAGCAACCAAGATGATGAAGGTGATAACAAGTACAGTAGTCCTGTTGTTGATGGATGCGGTGGAAAGCGCAAACTGTTTGAGCTTTTCACCTACTGAATTTTGATTGTTTTCCATGGTTTGCGTAGTGCAGGCTTATTGCGCTGCAGCGGTTTGCTGGTTAAACAATCCTACTTCTTGTCCTTCAACCACACGACGAGCGCCCTTGTCAACCACGTTCATACCTGCCTGAACGCCTGATAGAATCAAGGTTCTATCGCCTGCGGAAGCCCCCGTAGTGATCAAGTGTTTTTTAACGATGTGATTTGTTCCAGATGGCTCCAGAGTATAAACGAATTCGTTGCCGCGGGTGTCTTGCTGAATCAATGATGAAGGCAAGGTGATAGCGCTGTCAAGCTGTTGGTCGTACACGCGCAATGCACAGTACATATTCGGACGAAGGATGTCTTTGTTGTCGAGATTGACACTTATTTCAAAGCTGCGGTTCTCTGGATTAATAAATCTACCAACACGCGCAACAGAAGCGCGAACAGTATCAACCCCAGGAATCACAACATCAACTGCCAAGCCTTCTTTTACAACGGGAAGGTAGCTCTCGCTGATATCAGCAGTTACATACATTTTATCGAGACTGATGACACGAGCAACCGGCATCATGGGTGATGCCATTTCCCCAACTTTAGGGGTTATTTTGTCTACGACACCCGCAAAAGGTGAGCGAACACTGCCCATATCTGCCTGAGACCGCAAGGTCGCAAGGGTTTTTTCAAGTCGCTCTTTGTTGGTTTTGGCTTCGAGGTATTGAATTTCACTGCCAACGTTTTGCTGCCACAAGCGCTCTTGACGCTCAAACACTTCTTTAGCAAGATTGTATTGGGTTTCAATCTCTGAGATGTTCTTGCGAATGATGTCTGTATCAAGGGTCAACAGTACCTGTCCTTGCGCTACTGACTGGCCTTCCGAAACCAACACTTGGGTTACAATTCCCTGTGTTTCTGGATAAATCTGGGCGTTTTTATCGGTCTCAATGTTCCCTTGAACGGTGAAATAATGTTCAAATGGGGCTGGACTTACTGCGTATGTGGTTACTTGCACCAGGCTGAAGTCTTCTGAAAGACGAGCCAGTTGGTCTTCAACCTCAAGCAACTGTGTTGAAACATCAGCGAGGATGTTTTTCAGGGAGTCACGGCGCATTTGTAGCTCCTGAACCGAAGCGTCTGTTGCAGGCTGTGAGCAGGCCACCAAGGCAATAGCTGCAACAACGAATAATGATAAATTTTTCATGGTATACGGAATGGGATTTGGTCGTTAGAAATTGCTGAGTGCTTTGTTCATGCGAGCCTGCGCATTGAGCAACTGCAGCGTGGTGTTGATGTAATTTCCTTGTGCGGTTAATAGCTGATTCTGAGCCGTGGTAAGTTCAAAACTAGATGCCACGCCTTCGTTGAATTTGATTTGTGTCTTGGCAAAAATGCGCTCCGCCAGTGCAAGACTCTCAATGTTAATGGCTCGGAGGTTTTGTGCATTCTCCAATTCAAGCTTGGCAGAGGCGTATTCTAGCTCAGCGGCAGTTGCTAGTTGTTCTAACGCCGCTTCGGCGCGTTCAAGGTCAACTTTTGCCTTTTGTATCCGCTGATAGCCCAATCCACTTCCGAAAATCGGAATGTTCATTTGAACACCCCAAAGCTGTGTTGGGTACCATTTTCCGTTGGAGTCGAAAAAATCAAATTCAAAACGCTGTGCATTGCGCTGATAGGTGTAGAAAGCTCCAATGGATGGCAACGACTTCACTTGTTGGTTTTTAACGCCCAACTTCGCTAACTCAACGTATTTCGACTGCACACGCACGTCATAATTGCGCGTCGCGTTGAAGGGCGAAGAAAGCAATGTGGATGTAGGATCAACGGCCGTCAAAGATTCAATGCTGTCTGTTAACTCAACATTGGTGGCTAGGGGCATACCAATCTGGAATTTCAACACATCCAAGGCTACAATGGCTTGTTGCTCTGCATATCGTATACGGGTTTCAATGTCGCGAAGACTCAAATTGATCTGGTCAACCGACATCTCTTCAGCAAATCCGGCTTTGTACAAAGCGTCTGTATCTGCGAGCGATTTCTTCAGTAGCTCTAAACTAGCACGCAAGATTTTAACGTTTTCGTTAGCTACCAAAACGGTGTGGTATGATTGCGCCACTGCAGCTTTGGTCTCAGCCTCCGACTTGATGGTGCCTTCCAACATGGCACTTGCATACGCCTTTGATGCTTGCAATCCAACGAAGTAAGAACCGTCAAATAAAAGCTGTGATGCTTGTATACCCGCCGTTGCTGTTTGATTGGCACCGAATTGAAATTCGCTGATGGCGTTGGGGTCGACCTCAGGAGCGTTCAACGGAACACCTGTTTCCTGCGATACCCCACCTAGAAACTGCACGAGATAATCAGGGAAACCAAAAACATCTCCTTCAGCAACCTGCGTTGGGATGTCGATGTAATTGTTGTACTGAAGCGATCCGCTGATTTGCGGTAGCCCCAAGGCCAAGGTCTCTTTTACTTCCCGCTCGGCCTTGGCCGCATCGAGTCGGGCGTTTCGAACAGCGAAAGCATGTTCGACGGCGTAATTCTGCGCCTCTTGAAGCGACAGACGGGTTTGGGCTGATGCCATAAGTCCGATGGTCAAAAACAGACTTACCCCGAGGTATTTAAACAGGATCATTGAAGGTTGGTATGTGTTTTTACTTTTTGGATCAGGTATGCGATGCCTTTCTCACTCGCGATGCCGCGAATGTGATAGCGAAACAATTCTAAATAGATGTCGGCAAAAGAGTGATTCCCCTCTTGAGTGATGAATTTGTGGAAGATGGCGTCAGCCGAAGACACATAGATTCCGGAAACAATTTCTACGTTGAGATCTTCACGATAGAGCCCCTCTCTCTTTCCCTTTTCCATGTTTGATTTCATGGTTTCAGCGATCATGCAATGACGATTGGCTTCCATCTCACGCATGAGTTCCGGATGGTATTTGGTGATGTCGTACACCACACCCGGATTGAGGTCTTTGATCATGTGAATAACCATCGACATGATCTCAAAGGCCTCATCAATGGCGTTCAATTGTTTGTCGTGAATTGCTTTCAGTGCCCGATCTTCTACGTCGCAGTGGAACGCCATCGCCTTGCGCACCAAATCTTCTTTGTCGGAGACAAACTTGTAAAGCGTCTTTTTGCTCATTCCCAAGTGCCTCGCAACGTCGTCCATGTTTACGCTCTTAATGCCGTATTTCATGAATAACGCTGTTACTTCAGCAATGAATTTTTCAATTCCTTCTTCCATGGGCGCAAAAGTACATTGGATATTTTACACGGAAACAAAAAAAGTGTAAAAAGTTTCCTGAGTGTAAAACGTGTACAAATGTACTTTGTCAAAGCAACCGTTTTTCCGGATTCGGAGGAGCGGTCAGAAACAACGGATGAGCGACGATTCGCTTTCTGCGTTGTGTGCTAAATGGCTGATCAGGTAAAGGGATTTGGACGAAGTGCCGGACGTTGTGAAATTTCATGAAAGGCCAAAGCTTGTGAACCAACATAATGGCAAACCATACTTTTTCGGGTGGCTTCTTTGTTATCGATCTTGCTTCCGCCGTGCAGCAAATTGGCATGCCATAGCAGCACATCGCCCTTTTTGGGCAAATGATAGACCTCCTTCAATCCATGTTTGGCAATGAGTTGACGAACGTGTTCTTCATAAGGCTGCTCTCCGTTGTTGCCAATCGTCCAAAAATTCCCCAGGTTGTTCAAATCAGCATTGGTAGTGTAGGGCAAGCGATGTGATCCCGGATAATATTTCAACGCTCCTGTTCCCGGTTGTATGTCTTCCAAGGCAATCCAAATCCCTATGAGTCGACCAGCAGGGTAGGTAGTCATATAAAATGAATCTGAATGTGCAGGTTGTTCATCTCCACGCATAAAATTGATGCTGTTCAACAGAACGGCTTTGTCTCCCAGCAAGCAAGAAATAATAGACAGCAAGGTTTCCTGGTGCGCCATGTCCCATAAAATACGGTGCTCAAACGCCGCCTTGACACGCCGGTCCCCAAATCGCCACTTCCCATTTTGACTGTGCCATAGCCCATCTGAAACCGCGGCAATGGCGCTTGTTTGCTCTGCTGTGAAAAACTGCTTTAAATGCGCATATCCCTGCTGACTCCACCCTCGTAAGGCTTCCTGATTTTCAGAAGTCAGCCTTTCATAAAACGCCTGTTGTGGCATGTACGCCTCACTGTCTTTGGTGTCGAGCCACAATGGTTGCTCCGGGAGTCGATGTAAATCAGAAGATTGAATGGTGGAAAACCACCGCTTCTTTACCTTGTATTTGCTATACAAGGGCTGAAGATAGATGAGTTCTTTTCGGTGCAGCAAATTAAAAAGCACGTTGAAGAAACGAATGCTTCGCAGTGCTTTTAGTTTGTTTTGCTGAACCCATTGCGACAATTTTGCCAGCATGGTAGGTTTAGTTTAATGTTCGAGTGTAATACATCGAACGGAACTAATTCCCTACCTGAAATGCAAAAAAATCTTAATTATAAGCAATGCCGTGCAACCAAGTGCAGTGCTAATCGCATCTTGTCTAGTTAAAACAATTCGTCCAAAAGACTGTCATCAACACGTTCGGGAAGGGTAACCGTTAGCTTAGGCTCAGCTTCCATGGCTCTGCGGATGGCGAAAATGGCTTCTTCGTTGCGAGCCCAGCTGCGTCGGGCAATACCATTGTTGACGTCCCAATGCAACATCATGCGCAAGCGACGATCGCTGTCAGAAGACCCGTCGAGAACCATACCGAAGCCCCCATTGATAACCTCTCCCCAGCCTACGCCACCGCCGTTGTGCAGCGAAATCCAGGTGGCTCCTCTGAAGGCATCACCGGCAAAATTTTGAACAGCCATATCAGCGGTAAAAGAAGAACCATCATAGATGTTAGAGGTCTCTCTGAACGGCGAGTCTGTTCCGCTCACGTCGTGGTGATCGCGGCCTAATACAACAGGCCCCTTGAGTCGGCCATCCGCAATGGCGCGATTGAACTCTGCGGCGATTTTCATTCTACCTTCTGCATCTGCATAGAGAATGCGTGCCTGCGACCCCACTACGAGCTTATTCGCTTTGGCTCCGCGAATCCAGGTGATGTTGTCTTGCATTTGTTGCTTGATCTCAGCCGGAGCGGTTTGATGCATCTCTTCTAACACAGCCAATGCTATGTTGTCGGTGGTATCCAAATCGGCAGGATCCCCAGAACAACACACCCAACGGAACGGACCAAAGCCATAGTCGAAACACATAGGACCTAGAATGTCTTGCACGTAACTTGGGTAGCGGAACCGAATTCCATCCGCTGCCATTACAGCCGCTCCAGCCCGTGAAGCTTCCAGCAAAAAGGCATTGCCGTAATCAAAGAAATAGGTACCGCGAGCCGTGTGCAGGTTAACGGCCGCTGCATGTCTGCGCAGCGAATCTTGCACAAAACTTTTGAATTTTTCAGGATCCTCAGCCATCAGCACATTGGCGTCTTCAAATGATAATCCAACAGGATAATACCCACCTGCCCACGGATTGTGCAAGCTGGTTTGGTCGCTGCCTAAATCAATGTGGATGTTGTGCTCGGCAAAGTACTCCCAAACGTCAACTACGTTTCCCAAGTAAGCATATGAAACCACCTCACCTGCAGCCACGCTGGATTTTACACGGCGAGCAAGCTCAGCAACATCTTCAATTACATGGTCTACCCATCCTTGTGCATGACGCTTATAGGCTGCTGCCGGATTTACTTCGGCTGTTACTGAAACCACACCAGCTATGTTTCCGGCCTTTGGCTGAGCTCCACTCATGCCCCCCAGTCCTGCCGTTACAAATAACTTTCCTTGGGTTCCTTTTCCAGTCTTATCTATCATGCGAGCCGCATTCAACACTGTAATGGTCGTTCCATGCACAATGCCTTGTGGTCCGATGTACATATACGATCCCGCCGTCATTTGTCCGTATTGCGTCACTCCCAGCGCGTTAAATCGCTCCCAATCGTCTGGTTTGGAGTAGTTCGGAATCATCATTCCATTGGTTACAACAACACGCGGCGCATCTTTATGCGATGGAAAGAGCCCTAGAGGATGTCCGCTGTACATCACCAAAGTTTGATCTTCTTCCATCTTCGAGAGGTAATACATCACCAATCGATACTGAGCCCAGTTCTGAAAAACAGCGCCATTTCCGCCGTAGGTTATTAACTCATGTGGGTGTTGAGCTACAGCCGGGTCTAGGTTATTCTGTATCATCAGCATGATTGCAGCAGCCTGCTGACAACGTGCCGGATAAACTTCTATGGGGCGCGCTTTTATGGGTGTTTGCGGACGGCATCGGTACATGTAAATACGCCCATAACGCTGCAATTCTTCGGCAAACTCTGCGGCCAGTGGAGCATGCAAATGCTTAGGAAAGTAACGAAGCGCGTTGCGGATCGCTAGCTTTTTCTCTTCGGCGGAGAGGATGTCTTTGCGCTTTGGAGCATGACTGACCGAAGGGTCTAAGCCAGGATGCGTTGGAAGCTCACTTGGAATCCCAGTAGTGATTTCGTCGCGAAAAAACGTATAGTCAAATGATGTTTGTATTTCCATATTAAGCTTTTTTGCGGATCATTCCGGTGCGTTTATCGAAGCCGTACGGACAGTGCTTACAACCGCTTCTGCAGCAATAGCCGCGCTTCAGATGATAAGCCTCTGTGAAAACAAGGTATCCATCCTCGGTGTAGTAAAAATCTTCCGGCTCGAGCTGCTTCGCTCTCCCATATCCGTTGGTGTCTTCTCCCATTCTGTTGATGCGCAGGGTGTAAAAATCGACAAAAATCGGCATTGTAAGCCCCAATATATGTCCCCTTTTTTAGAGCGCTCTCGCCAACTCTAACACCATTTTTCTTCAATTGTTTGTTTGGGCTAGTTTCCAAGCATTGAAATCACCCATTTGGGTGAGGCTGACCGATGTGATAACAGCAACCTTTGTAGAAAATCAGAAACGATGAAGACACATATACTTTTCGCTTTGCTTTTGCTCGGCTTCACATCCCAAGCGCAAACTTACTATTG
>JBJOIB010000387.1:0-6285 GCA_046047375.1 Bacteroidota bacterium | reverse complement strand
ATCAACGACAAGTTGACCATCCTTGGAGGGTTCAATGGAACTGAATCCAGTGCATCGGAGCGAAATTGGGACGAAAACGTCACCATAATAACCGGTGAGCGAGGTTCACCTACTAGTCCATACGACAACCAAAGGTATTTTTTCGTATTGCAAAACGCGTTTGAGCAGGCATCGTTGACCATCAACGGGGTCATCTTCGAGCAGATTGGCAACGACGACAATCCGGGACTCTATTTTGAATCCAGAGGTGCAAGCTTCCAAAGCCAGACACCATCTGAACTGATTTTACGAAACTCCATAATTCGCAATGGATATGGACAAATCTACTATTGTCCGAACGGCTCTCAGACAACCCTGACCGTTGAGAACGTGCTAATTCGAGATCACGAGAATTCAGAGGTATTCTTTGATTTCAATGGTGAAGAGTCTACCAACAGATTGGTGAATTGTACCATTGTGCAATGCGACATCACTTATGGAGATTCATTTTACAGCAGGTCATCGGCAGAAAACACCCTTGCCATTCACAACAGCATTGTTTGGGCTAATTCATTCACGCCGTCGTGGGGTGCAGCACCCCCTGTTTATAGCAACGAGACCGTTACACATACCATCAGTGAAGATGTGTGTGAGGATTGCGGATTAGCAGGATACAGTCAATTGGTTTCATCGAATCCGAGGTTTGTCAACGCAGCCGTAAACAACTTCCATTTACAGCCCCTTTCACCAGCGATTAACTTTGGAAATAACGCCGAGATAACAGGCTCTATCAACTTTGACCTCGACCACAATCCACGCATTTCTTTTGGGTTGATTGATGCTGGTTGTTATGAAGAAACGTCTATTGCTGTTCTACCAGGCGTTCATTTTGTGGACCAAGACGCCACCGGGGCCAACATTGGAACCAGCTGGAACGACGCATTTACATCGCTGTATGACGCGTTGGAAGCAGCATTGCCGGGTGAGCAAATCTGGGTAGCCGAGGGCGATTATGCTATTTTCTCCGCTGATTTGTTGAATTACGAGCCGTACTATATTACCAAAGACTTGAGCTTGTACGGAGGTTTTTCGGGAACCGAATACGATTTGGATGAACGCAATTGGCACGCTCACCCTACCCGGATTACTGGAGAGTTGGGTGACCCGGCACTCATTGAAGATAACGCAGACATTCTTGTTCGCATCGAAGACGGCGCAACCGCTTTGATAGACGGCTTTGATTTATCTGGCGTGTACGGATACCCAACCATCTTTGGACAAGTTGCAACGGCTTTTTGGGCCAATCAATCGGGTCTGGTAACCGTTCGAAATTGCACATTGCATGATTTGTATTCCAACAGCAACGGCATTGCCTTCATGACCGAAGCAGAGATGGTGTTTGATAATTGCCTTTTCCACTCCAATGCAGCCGCTACTAGCTTAACACGGGTTTCAGATACGAGCGCTCTGTCTTTTTACAACTGCACCATCGCCGGAAACGCCATTGATGTGGGTGGATCGGTCGTATATCAAGGACCGTCGAACACGGGTGACTGTTCGTTTTACAACTGCATATCTGCCAATAACAATGGCATTCCTTTGTGCACCAACTTGGTGATTACAACTGCGAGCAACTGTGTAATTACCGATACCGACCTCACATTGCAACCCGGAACGTTTGTGGATATAGAAACCACTGCGCCATTGTTTGTGAATAGCGGAAATGATGACTACCGGCTCATGGCTATTTCGGTAGGGATTGATCACGGGAGCAATGCCTTTGTGAACGCAGATTTTGACCTGTCCTATCAACCGCGAATTCAGTTTGGAACCGTGGATGCAGGCTGCTATGAATCAGACCAAATTATAGCTGGTGGAGGTGTTATTTATGTAGACCAAGATGCCACAGGATCAAACAATGGAACGAACTGGATAAATGCCTTTACAACATTGACATCTGCCTTGCTTGTAGCTCAAGATGGCGATGAGGTATGGGTGGCTGAAGGAACCTATTATCCAACCCTTACAACTGATATTAATACAGCGTTTGTTCTCTCTACAGGAGCGTCTATTTATGGTGGATTTAGCGGCGTTGAGACATCGCGCGGGCAGCGCAATCCAGTGCTGCACCCGACAGTATTGTCAGGAGACATTGGCATAGCCGGTGAAAGCAGCGATAATTCCCGAATTGTTCTCGACATTACAGGAAGTGGAATGGTGATAGACGGGCTGGTTTTTGAGGGTGCTTACAACGACCCTTCCATTCCTACAGCAACAGGGGGTGCTGTTTATGCGCACACGGCAGATGGTGCCATAACCATACGGAGAAGTGTCTTCCGCAACAACACAGCCCACAGGTCGCCTGCATTGCAGCAAGCTTCTCAGTCGGAATTGGTAGTTGAAGGTTGTTTGTTTCACGGAAACACAGGTCAGAACGGCATTGTGATGGCCGGCATTTTTGGGTCAAACACCTATATAAACTGCACGTTTGCGAACAATCAGACAACGGGTTCAGGGCCGGTTTTCTACAGTTTTGGCGCGGCTAATCTGACAGTGGCAAACTGCATTGTAGATGACAACAACGGAATGGCACCTTTCAGTTCGAGCATACTAGTGGACGCCAGTTCTTCTGTGATTCGGAACATGACAGCAAACCCAAATTTCACGTTCACCAATTGTTTGGACGAGGATCCGATATTTATCGATGCATTTTCAGACAACTACCGCCTCTATCCTGGGTCGCCAGCGTTTAACCTGGGGTTGAATTCATTTGTAGGTGTTTCCACCGATATGGATGGGGCTGACAGGATTCGCTATGGAATTGTAGATGCAGGTGCGTATGAAAGTTTAAACGCCATTCCGGGTGTTATTTATGTGGATAAAACCGCCACTGGGGCTAACAATGGATCGTCTTGGATAGATGCGTATACCGATTTACAGACCGCTTTGGCCAGCGCAGCGAGTGGCGATATGATTTGGGTGAGTGAGCACGTGTACAAGCCTCATGGATCCGATCGCTCAGTACAGTTTGAGGTGCCGGCAGGGGTAGCCCTGTTTGGAGGGTTTTCGGGTGGTGAATCAAGTGTTGAGGAACGAGTGCAAGGTGCCTACACCCGATTGAGTGGAAACATTGGCGATGCAGCTTCGATGACCGACAACACGTATCACCTGATGCGCGTGAATGGCGAATTCTTTTTGGAGGGCTTTATTTTCGAAGGTGCAAACTCAGAAGGTTCATCGTCTTCACAGGCAGCAGCATTAGGAGGAATTTCGACTAGCGGAACCATACAGAACTGTAAGTTCGTAGGCAATAGAGCGGCCAACGGTTTTGTAGTTCAGTTTGTCAACAATGCAGATCTAATGTTCATTTCTGATTGTGATTTCAGCGACAATGAGAACCTGGCCTCTGGGGTTTTATCCATCACATCGGCATTTGATGCGTTTGTAAACGACAACCGTTTTTACGACAATACTTGTCCGACCACAACCGTAATATCCCTATCAGAGACAGGCGGGGGGCATCATTATTTCCGTCGGAATGCTGTGGTCAACAATACCGTATCATCATCCGTTGTGGTGCTGGTGAGCGGAACGGTTGATGTGAGCAATTGCTTTCTAAAGGGCAATGTTAGTCCGGGCGGCGTACTAGGGTTGAGCAGTTCATCATCTGGGAATGTGGTTGATGCGATCAATAATACCATCGTGGAGAACGCTTCAGGCAGTTTGATGGGTTTGAATGGTTCAAGCGGGTCCAATATTAACGTAATCAACAATGTTTTTTGGGGCAATACTCCTGGGATTGACAACAATGCATTCAATGGCACCTTGCAGCTGTACAATAACGTTGTAGAAGGCGGGGCGGCTAGCTTTGGGTCTTTTGCTGGTCTTGCATCGAGCGTTTATGATTACGATCCGCAGTTTGTTAATCCGGCAACAGACAATTACAGCTTTGATTCCAATAGTATATGTTTTGATACCGGGATCGATCAGACCATACAAGGGGGAGATTTAGACATACTTGGGAATCCGCGTTTGGTTAACGATTATTGCGACATGGGGGCGTTTGAACGTCAATCATGTTCACGTGATAACAACTTGTGTTCAGGCGCATTGCCGCTGGAATTGGATGCAGATTGGGTATACGGAAATACCCGGTGTTCAGATGATGGTGGTTACCCGGCGATGACGTGTATGGGAGACGTTTCCGGCAACGTATGGTATTCATTTGTGGCTCCCGCATCAGGAGCGGTGGATGTTCGCGTTCGCTACGTCACCGGATTTCAGCAGTTGGGAGGTATAGCAACCGAGGTGTACGGTGGTTCATGTGGAAGTCCCATTCCGGTAGGTTGCCACAACGACCCTTTGATTTCACCATTTTTAGAGCTGACCAATTTGATTGCTGGAGCCACTTACCGCATTCGGATAGAAGCCAACGGGATGAGCAGTTTAGGATTTGAGGTTCAGGTGAACACCGAGGTAGGGCCGACATGCTTGGGCGATTTTGATTTGAATGGCCAAGTAGATGCAGGAGATTTGCTGACTTTTTTAAGTGGTTTTGGATGCACAGGGGGTTGCGCTACCGATTTGGATGGCGATGCCAACACAGGTTCGAGTGATTTGCTGATATTTTTATCGGCATTCGGAACCTTGTGCAATTAAAGAAGCGATTAAAAATACTTGCAGGGTAAAGATTCTGCGGGTTCAACTGAGTAGAGAGACGGGGCTTTAAACAGCCCCGTTTTTTATTGAAAAGAACAGGGGCTTTCGCCCCCATTCTTTGTCCTATACCCCGTGTTAGTTGATTGCCCACCTGAGACCTGCATAGGCCATAGCGCCAAAAACAGGTCCCCACATGAGTGAGGCATCGAAATAATTCCCGAAAGGGTTTTCGGGATCTATGATCGCCTGGGGTTGGCGATAGTTCGTGATGTTTTCGCCACCGAGATAGACTTCAAAACGGTCGTTAAACACGCGTGTAATTTGCGCATTGAGGTTAAGGTAGTCATCCGAGCGGTTCGCGAGTTGCCATTCAGCGGGATTTTCTGCGGTCGAAGGCAATCGAACAGCGCCGATCCATTGAATGGTGGCATCGAATTTCCACAGGCCGTTTTTGATGTTCTTCTTGGTTTCATAGGCCAGGTTCATAAATCCACGGTGTTTCGAGATCATCGGTAGGGTTACCTTTCCATCTACCAGGTCAGCTTGCACATCGAGGTAACGATAGGCGAGACGAAGGTCAACTCGTCGGGCTGGCGACCAGGAGAACTCTGCTTGTGCGCTGTTTGAGAAGCTATTTCCGGTGAGGTTATAGAATCGAACGGAGCGCACATCTTCGAGATCCGTAACGATTTGGTTTTCGAATTGAGTTCGGTAGAAGTCGAGCGATATTGACGCATCACGGTAGTTGAGTCTGAACTTGTGCAGCACATTGATTCCTCCGTTCCAAGCCACTTCGGGGTTTAGACCAAATCCGGCAATACCTGGCAGGCTTCGGATATTCCAAAGACGAGAACTCGCCAGCTGTCCCATGTTTTCTGCAATGATATTGGCCGTGCGATACGCTCTTCCCACGGCGAATTTCGCTACCGTATTTTCAGTTAAGCTTTTCCGGAAGTGAACTCGCGGACTATAGAACCATCCGAACAGGTTGTGATAATCAGCGCGCATTCCGATGACAAGCGTGTGGCGTTCCGTGTTGTTCCAGGTGTATTCGAAATACGCTCCCGGGACGCGTTCCGTTCGGATATACCGAGTGGTATCAAGCGTTTCATCATAATGATCGAATACAAACGTAGCACCGGTAGTGAATTTGTGATCGGTGTTTCCGAAGATTGAGGCGTAGAGCACATTTGCTCGGAAAGTTTGTTGAAGTCCGGAATAGGTTCGGTGGCCGAAGGTAGCGTCTTGTTCGTGCCATTCACCTGAAAATTGGGTTCCGATGCTTCGCCAATCTTGAAAAGGGAACACGTAACCCGTTTTAGCACTGGCTTCTATGTGTTTGGAATCGAGGTTGGCGCGCCAGGCGTGGTGCAGGTTTTCGGCATGTGAATCCGTTTGACCAGAAACAGAAGTTGATGCCAGTCCTGTGATTTGGTATTCGCCTTCCATTCCACGGTCGCCAAAGAATTTCCACGCGTTGCGCAGAATGATGTCTTTTTTCAGCGGATTATCCATAAAGCCATCATGGTTATGGTCCGTTTGCAAGTCATTGTATTCTGCGTGAGCCATTACCGTTGTCGCCCATTGCCGCCCAACATTTTGTCGGGTATGCACATTGAGTTCAGTACGTCCACCGTTATTACCATA
>JBJOIB010000386.1:0-3129 GCA_046047375.1 Bacteroidota bacterium | reverse complement strand
CTTCTGCACGGATGCCACTTGAAGTCAGGTGAATATCAGCCGATCGCGTAGAGCCAATGCCGGCAAGCTGATGCAATTTCCCTGAGTTGGAAACCAAAATAGACTCCTTTATATCTGTCTTTCCGCATTGCTGAATTCCGGCAATCAAAACACTATCTGACGAGCTCAGTTGATAGGCTAGGTTGTAATCAACATCATTCTTAGCAAGAAAAAAGTAGTTGCCATTCTCTGAAACGGTTACTCTCAAAGGAAGAGCGCTAAGGGTGTTAGCCATGCGCTCGTGAGTGGGTTTATCTTCCGCAGAAGGGATGCACAACACGAATTGATTCGACGTTCGAAAAATCGCACAAGGGTGATCGATGTCTGCAAGAGCAGAATCACCATAAACAGCTTTCAAAAGGTCGGCCGGGCCACTAACAGTCTGGTAACCATCCAGAAGCTTTGTGATTCGCCCTGGTTCTTCGATAACCCAGATGCCGGTGGTGTTTTCGGGTAGTACTTGTAGGAGAGGGAAGTGGCTCGTGGCAGGCTGTTCAGCGGTAATAAAATACCAGCCTGCTGCGAGTAACAGAAGCAATACCCCTCCTAGGGGAACGAGCCTACGCCAAAGTTTCATTTCACAAAGGTAATTCCAATGGAAACGATCATCTGCCGTTTACGGAACAAGCAATAAACACCGTGTTGTGAAGAGCGTATTATTCGCTCAGCAAGCCTCGTGAAATGACAATTTTTTGTACTTCGCTTGTGCCCTCGTAAATCTGGGTGATTTTAGCATCGCGCATTAGGCGCTCAACATGGTATTCTTTTACGAAGCCATAGCCACCATGAATCTGAACTGCTTCAACAGTATGTTTCATCGCGGTTTGAGAAGCGTACAATTTCGCCATTGAGCTCGCCTGATCGTAATTCAGGTGCTGATCTTTCATCCATGCGGCCTTCAAACAAAGCAAACGCGCTGCCTCGATGTCGGTTGCCATATCTGCCAGTTTAAAAGCGATAGCTTGGTGCTTTGAAATTTCTTTGCCAAAAGCCTTGCGTTCTTTGGAATATGCGAGCGCCAATTCATACGCGCCACTAGCAATACCCAAAGCTTGAGAAGCAATTCCGATACGTCCGCCGGCAAGGGTTTTCATGGCGAATTTGAATCCAAATCCGTCTTCTCCGATGCGGTTTTCCTTCGGCACTTTTACATCCTGAAACATCAATGTATGCGTGTCAGAACCACGTATGCCCAACTTGTTTTCTTTGGCACCAACGATAAATCCTTCCATGCCTCGTTCAATGATGAAGGCGTTGATTCCTTTGTGGCCCTTATCGATGTCGGTTTGCGCTATTACCAGGTAAATGGAAGCGCTTGAGCCATTGGTGATCCAGTTCTTTGTTCCATTTAACAAGTAATGATCCCCCATGTCGATTGCTGTAGTGCGCTGACTTGTAGCATCCGAACCTGCTTCAGGTTCACTCAAACAAAATGCACCTATTTTTTGGCCGCTAGCGAGAGGCACGAGGTACTTTTGTTTTTGTTCCTCAGTCCCATAGGTTTCCAATCCCCAGCACACCAGGGAGTTGTTTACCGACATACAAACTGAAACAGAAGCGTCTATTTTAGAGATCTCTTCCATGGCCAATACGTAGGAGATGGTATCCATGCCACTTCCACCGTATTTTGGGTCAACCATCATCCCCATAAAACCGAGCTCACCAAGCTGGCGAATTTCTTCTGCCGGGAATTTTTGCAATTCATCGCGTTCAATTACTCCGGGCTTCAATACATTTTGTGCAAAATCACGTGCTGCATCGCGCACTGCCAGTTGTTCTTCGGTAAGCTCAAAAATCATTGTTGAGGTTTTTATGATAAAATAATGGTTCCTGTTTGCACAGGTCGCGCAAATTTACTCCATTCGTTAACAAAACCCAATCAGTTTAGTTCAACATGGAGAAATATCATGTTTTAGGCACCATGTCGGGTACCTCTTTGGATGGGTTAGACCTGGCCGTGTGTGAGTTTGTTAAAGATGAGAGATGGCGTTTTCAGGTTCTTCGAGCTACCACCGTTCCTTTTCCAAATGCCTTGAAGCAACGGTTAACGGGGGCTCATCATTTGAATGCGCATGAACTGTTGGTGCTCGATAGGGATTACGCCCGGTGGTGCGGCGAACAGATGCGCCTGTGGTTGGATGTGGTTCAGCTTCCGGTTTCGCTTATTGGGTACCACGGTCAAACCATCTTTCACGATCCAAGTGTTGGGTTGACATTTCAACTGGGACATCCGGCTATTGTGGCAGCTTATGCAGGGGTTGATGTGGTAGGCGATTTTCGTGTTTTTGATGTGGCAACAGGAGGGCATGGGGCTCCGCTGGTGCCTGCAGGGGATCGGTATTTGTTTCATGCTTTCGACGCATGTGTCAACTTAGGGGGCTTTGCGAATTATTCAACAGAAAAGAGCGGCATCCTGCGAGCAGCAGATATTTGTCCGGTAAATATGGTACTCAATCACTTATCGAGGAGAACGGGTGCCGAATACGATGCAGGGGGACAACTCGCCCGAACAGGTAAGGTGATTCCCCAACTCTTTGCGGAGCTCGAGAACAATGCATTTTTCAAACGATCTGGACCAAAATCACTCGGCAGGGAATGGGTTGAAGCGGCGGTGTTTCCTTTGCTGACCGGCTACCCGATTCGCGATTTGATGTGCACCTATGCAGAACACATCGCTTCGCGGATTGCGGATGCATTAGGAGAACAGAAAGGGAAGGTCTTATTCACCGGGGGTGGCACACACAACGTGTTTTTGATGGAGCGGATCACGGCGAAACTCCAAGCCGAAGTGATCATTCCAGATGCGACAGTAATCGATTTCAAAGAAGCCATCATCTTTGGTTTTTTGGCTTTGATGCGGCACCGCGGTGAGGTGAATGTCTTTTCCTCCGTGACGGGAGGAAAGTCAGATCATTGCGCGGGGGGAATTTTTCTTTCGTAGGATTATGGTGCTGCCCACAGATCATTTGCTATTTTTGACCCGCTTTTATCCAAGGAAATGAAATCACTTTTACACGCTTACGAGGCCAAACAGCCAGAAATTGTTTTTGAATGGAAAGACCCTTACACTGAGGCTATTGGGTGGGTGGT
>JBJOIB010000385.1:0-8498 GCA_046047375.1 Bacteroidota bacterium | reverse complement strand
ATTTGGATTGGAACGAGGGTGGCAGAAAAAGACAATGCGGACGAGAACAAACGAGCGGGGAATGGCGGATTGAATAAATTTGATGGCGATAAATTCATTCAATTCCCTGAAATTGACGGGCTCAGCGAGAGTGATGTATACGCCATTTTCAAGGATATATCGAACGATTTGTGGATTAGTTCGACAAGCCATGGAGTGTACAAATTTGCAAATAATGAGTTCGTAAATTATGAAGTTCCTGCCTCGACGGTGTGTTTTCTGAAAGACAAACAGGGCACTATTTGGTTAGGTTGTGCAGGCGGACTTTACAAAATTGGTGCGGATGGAAAGGCAATTAATGTAACAACAAAAGGCCCTTGGGAATAAAAAAAATCGCACGAAAAAGACAGGTGTCAATGTCCGCTAAACAGTCGCTCTGCTCATTTGCCGAACCATCCGTGCACCGCAACGAACTAAACGAAAAATGAATTATCGCAAAATGGAGCTATGTGAGCACTTCTTGATACGTATGACGCGTCAATAAACGAACTCATCGGAACAACTTGTGATTAAAGAAGATGACTTAGTGAGGATTGTAAATTCAATTGCATAAGATGCGGACGTTAAATCGATCTAAACAAATTGAGCACAGATAGTTCAGTGCGGTTACACTTATGTGGTTGATATAGAAAAGTCAGAATGCAAACCCCTCGAGGATCTGTTCATCATAAGAGCTTTTTTATTTCCTCGGTGTTGACGGATCGGATAGTGAATCCTTAGCACACCACCCATAAGTGAGTATTGATTTTGCCTGAAATCTTTGCTAAATGTGGAAACGATAACACCGATGCATCTTACCTTTATACTCGGTTTGGATCTGCTTTGGTTCAATACTCGCAGTTGCTTAAAAAAATGATGCGCAATAAGACTATCAAAGATGTTCTTCTACAACCGTTGACCTTGCCAATAACGGTGATCTCCATGTTTTTGGTAACGAAATACTGGTTTGCGGTGCCTGTTGACGGCCCCGATAAATTGTTTTGGGGATTTCCGTTCGCGTTTATAGGAGAAGGATTTCATACCTCCATGTCATTCCAGATCTTCCTTTTGGAATTATTGGCTGACTTCATCATTTACTACCTCAGCTTGTCGATCTTGAGCTACGGCATATCGAGATTCTTCCGCATACCACCCGCGCACAAACTTCTTTCACGCGTCATTTGGTCCATCGCTCTAATACTGTTATTTGGTTTTGGCCTCCTCATCGGAACGTCGAACCCTTTGTTCTCAGTGAAAAGAGATTACGACTGGCACATTCTGCAAACGGGAGCTGTGGTTCTCTGGAAAACAACACCGCGACCTGAACGCGAAGATTTTTTACATGAATAATCGCATAGAAATGAACCTTCACATCTTTACCCTTCTCTTCGTCGCTATGAGCTTTCTTGGTTGTTCCAACAGCAAAAAAGCGGTGCAATCAGATGACCACAAGAGCACGATACACGTAGATTGCAAGCAAAACAGCGTTCCGACCAACACGTTCTCAGGAAAAGTAACAGACCTTCAAACCAATGAGGGACTGGCAGGAACCCAGGTTGTTTTAACCCACTCGGAAACTGGAGCCAGTTTCGGAGCGCTCGCTGATCTTGAGGGAAATTTCACGATCAACGATCTTCCTTTGGGAGATTACAGACTGCGGGTTCAAAATATGAGTTATCAAAAAATAGAAATGGTTGTGGAAATGACGGAGTACTCAGCTTGTGTGGCTGATATCAAGTTGAGCCTCCGAATTTTCCAGCTCGAAAAGCCGGTCATCTATTTATATCCTACTCAAAAGCAAAAAATTCATGTAGAGCTTAATTATGCAGGCACTTTGACGCATACCTATCCTCACTACCCTGAAAACGGTTGGAACGTAACCGCAGATCCGAGCGGCACACTGTGGGATGAAAACAATCAAGAATATTATGCTCTATTCTGGGAAGGCAACGCTTCAGATCCTATTATCCCCAACTGCGGATTCATTGTTCCAGGAAATGAGACCGCTTCTTTTCTGGAAGAGAAACTGGCCTACTTGGGCTTGAGCAGACGTGAAGCCAATGAATTTATTATGCACTGGCTGCCACGTATGGAAAACAACGCCTACAACTTAATCCATTTCGCCGGCCAACAATACGAAGATCAAGCTGAACTGATTATCACCCCACAACCAGAAACGACCATCAGAATAATGATGATTACGCAAGCACTTGAAGCAAAAATGGACTTCCCCATGCAAGACTTGACCACACTGAAAAAAACACGAAAAGGGTTTACAGTGGTGGAATGGGGTGGAATCGAGATGCAAAGCGTTATTGAAAAACTGTAACCTAGCTTAAGGCTCCCAACTGTGCCTCTTCATCGTAAGACCCGAACCGCTATTTTTAAGATAAATTCGGAACATCCCTTCCCTGTTCGTTCTAGCTTTTGTGGTACATTGTCCTGCTGATGGTAGAGAACGGGATAAAACTGAACTTTTCAAGGTCATCTTTTTCGCGTAACGACTTGAGAACCACTCTATCACAGCCATATCACCATTGAAGTACGAATCCATGAAGCGCAGCGCCCTCCTCTTTTTTTTCGCGATCCTCGCTACCCTCCCTTTTCTGAGTTCGTGTAAAGGACAACATCCGATTGGACAACCAGTGAAAGAACTTGGCAATAATTTGTGGTACATTTTTCAAGACACCCAAAACAACTATTGGTTTAGCAGCAACGGCAATGGGGTGTATCGGTACGATGGGAAAACAATAGTGAACTATTCAACTAAAGACGGTTTGGCAAACGACACAACCAGACAGGTTCAAGAAGATGCTTCGGGAAATATTTTCATTGCCACCTTCGGAGGGATCAGCAAGTTCGATGGAACGTCATTTAGCACTTTGCAACCCGTTGCAAGCCGCGAGTGGACGTTGGATCCGAATGATTTGTGGTTCTCCATCCTGGGTAAAAAGAATGAAGGTGTGCTTCGCTACGATGGAAAAACCTTGTACAACATGGAGTTCCCTAAACACTATCTACACGATGAAATTTATCCTCGCGTGGTCAATTCGTTTTTTAGCCCTTACGAAGTTTATTCCATTTACAAAGACCGAAAAGGAGCTATGTGGTTTGGCACTTCCGTTTTCGGGGCCTGTCGTTTTGATGGTAAAACAGTGAAGTGGATGTACGAAGACGACTTGATCTATGCTCCCAATGGCGGCACGTTCGGAATTCGCTCCATTTTTGAAGATAGAAGAGGCGATTTTTGGCTTTGCAACACACGCAACAGGTTTGTTTTCGATTTTGATAAGACAGCAGGTAGCGATCGCTTGGAGTACGTGAAAACAGATGGGATAAAAGACGAAGCCCTCTTTAACGGAGCTGAGTCCATTTACTTTTCGCACATTCTAGAAGACCCTGAGGGCAGCATTTGGCTGACACATTGGACACTCGGCGCTTTCAAATACGACGGTAGTAACATCACGCGGTACAGCGTAAAAGACGGTGACCAAGAGGTGAACCTAGTCTCCATGTACAAAGACAGACAAGGAAACCTGTGGGTTGGAACGCCCGAAAATGGCGTATTTCAATTCAATGGTGCTTCGTTCGAGAGATTTAACCCTTGATTTCCATCATGAGTTGTAAATTGAAAACATTGCTCGCTCTATCATGCTGTCTATACTCCTTACAACTAGTAGCTGCTGATTTTCACGTTTCTTTTCTCAACGATTACAAAACATTGGTGTATGGCAGCATATCCATGCCGAGCAAACAAGTGTTGGAGGTTGAAATTACAGACACCATTGTCTTAAATGGGGCTACTGACTTGCGAAAAGGACTTAAACTCACCTTACCATACTACAATCACCAGAACAAGCTCACCGAAGAGCAAGATGCCGTTTTGGCCTTGCGAAACGATGACGGTCAATGGCGCGTGGAACGCATTTTCATGGGTGAAGAGGATGATGGTTTTAGGTTGAATTTTCAAAATAGACTTTCATCAGTATCCATCACCGCCAAGGAATTCGCGCAGGGGTTAAAACGAACCTTCGCAGATTTGATTATCCAACCGGCAGAGCATCGCACCATAAATTACGCCAACAACCTCGGTGAGGTAACCTTGCGAGTGAGCGAAGAAACCTTCAAAAAAGACCTTCGAGACAACCCATTTTTGATGCATCTCTTCAAAGAATGGGATTATTTTCAATGCTTCACAACCCCATTGACATTTGGTTTTTGGCTTGATTTAGAACGAGCCAAGGCGCGTTTAAAGGCTTCACATCCTCGTTCGGAGGCCATTCCGATGATCGACCAACAAGGCAAAACCAATCTACTTTTCACCCGGTTTCTCGAGGTCGATTCAATGAGCAACATAATGCTTGATTACGCCTATTTTTTTGACCCTTTATCTTACACCTTTCGTTTAGCATACCAGTTCACCCCTGACAGCTCGTTCAAACGTCCTGAAAGCGCCTCAGCTGTTTTTCTGAGCAATTACGGCTTCTTTCCGAACAGTGCGCTTGATAAACATGCTTTCGGAGACTACTATTTCCCCGATAATGCTATGTTCCAAATGGGCTCTACAGACCCACTGCAATTGGTATTGCCTGTATATACGACTTCAGGGGTTCTTCATTTCTACACCGAGAAGTCAGATTCATTGGTAGCCAGAATCACCAGCGGGATGTTTACGGGTGAGTGGAATTACTACACATCAGACTATTACTACGAAATGAATTTCAATGAACTAGGGCAGACCCACGGTGCATGTGCGATATACGAACAGAAAATGGGAAAACTTTTGTTCTATGAACACTACACCGCTAATGCTAGAAATGGGCATCATTATTCAACATTTCCATCTGGTAAGGTGTACTTAGAAGGTTCGTATCTAAATAACAAACGCATTGGAGAGTGGAAAGAACATTATCCCCCTGAATTAGGAGGCGGCATAAAGTCAAAAAACAATTATACCTACGACCAATCCACGTATCATCCATTTCCGTCTAATTGGATCCATCCGAAAATACTTTCCAATCGATGCATAGATCAAGAAAACATCCACATTCTTGATGGATTTCAACTCTATTTTGACAGCGACGGAAGTAAACTATCCATTCAAAATTGGAAAAATGGTGAGCTCATAACCAGAGAAGATTGGTACAGACAACCACTTAATTCAGAGCTTGGAGTAGACAGCTTGGGTGGGCTCACAACTGTAATTCAAGACACCATTTACCACACCCGAGGAGAGTATAAAAACAATCAGCCCTGGTCAGGATCTTTTTTAGTCGGAGCTAACAATTATCATCTTGGTTCCGCGTCAGGAAGAGGGCCGCATATCCGCATATCCATTGAAACCTATGCTGAGGGAAAAATGGTGAATGAAACCATTGTTTTCGACAATCGCCTCGGTCAGGTGTTCCCTGAAGACATCATTCGAATAGAAGATGAAAATAGAAAAGATGATTCGTCAGACACGAAAAAAAAGCGCTGTTTTCTGAAAAGAAAAAAATACGTTCGAACCTGCGGCGGCAAGTTGCTTGAAGCCCCCGATGACCAGTACCAAAAACATAAAGGTAATTGACCCCACAACAGTCTTCGCAGTGGAGATGATCTCGGCCCTGGATTATTACCGCAATGGTTCTTCCCTCAACAAAGAAAGATCTGTATAGCGTCAGAAAATCCCTACGCATCAGAAGGCAAAAATCGGATAGATGTACACGCCGATTCTTACACCAGCTGAACAACATTTTTTGTACCTTTCGCACTCAGCATCAAGAAGTTATTTTCCTTTTAAGATGAGACATTTGGTGCTGAGTGCAAACGCGCATAACCAATGAGCGTGTCTGAAAGGCGTGGGAAAGTGGTTGACCATCAAGAGAAGTTTTTCTTGATGAATCAAAGTGGGAGAGAAAATGTACGAAGCTGAATGGTACCAGAAGTCGGAAGACAGGTTCAAAGAGTTGTTGATCACTTCGGCTATTGTAGCCACGGTCACCTATTCTGGTGGAACTTTACTGCATTCACTCATCCTCGACCGTATTGAGTCTTTCGAACTTGTGTATCGGCTTCTGCCAGTAGCAACCCTCCTTATTTGGTTTCTGCTTTACAAACGGAATAAATTGAGGGCCTTTACTTTTGGTCATGTTTGCTATCAATCCTTGTTTGTATCGAATGCTCTTTTGGGAGCCCATGTGTTTCCAGACTTCATGCTGTCCATCATCCTTACCAACATTCCCATTATTCTGGTTCCTGCATTATTCTTGACCTGGTCGGGAAAGGAGACCTTGATCAATCTTGTAATCGGATTGGGCTTCTGGCTCGTTTGGGTGACCTTATGGAACTTCGATCATCCGGAACTGGTGCGATTCTTCACCTCCAACCTTATACTTCTCCCTATCGCTGCAGGCACCTATTATTTTTCCCGCCAACGATACCGCTCAGGATTTCAGTTGTATGTAGCGTATGCGGAACTTGAAAAAGCCAACAAAGATTTGAACGAGAAGAACGATCAGATTGCGTTGCAAATGACCATGCTCGACGAAAGCTTGAAGGTGCAAGATAAAATCCTGTCCATCATCTCCCACGATCTTAAGAGTCCGTTGGGAAGCTTAACACAACTTTTCACCATAGCTCAGCAGCGGAGCGACGCAATTTCGAAAGAAGAGTTCACAGGACTGTTGGATGCCATGCTTTTAACCTCATCCCAAATGGCTAATGTTTTAGATGGTTTGTTGAACTGGACCATGGTGCGCAACCGAAAGTTGCAGATTCAACTGGAAGTGTTGGATGCCTACGCAGAAGTAGCCGATGTAATGACCTTGTATACCACTACGGCCGAGCAGAAAAGTATCACACTGAAACAAACTACATCTGATGATGTGGCCATTCTCGCTGACCGCCGCTCACTTCATGTGATCATACGCAATTTGATTTCCAACGCCATCAAATTCACTCCCAAAGGGGGAACCATTACCATTGACACCGAAAAAGCGGGAGAATGGGTGAACGTAACCGTTGCTGATACCGGTGTGGGCATTCCGCCACATAAATTAAAACAGCTGTTCATACATCCTGAATCTACCTTCGGCACGAATAAAGAGCGCGGTACCGGGTTGGGACTTGTTCTGGTGAAAGAAATCATTGAACTCAATCAGGGTAAAATCAAGGTTGAAAGTGAGATCAATGCGGGCAGTCGATTCATTGCCTCCTTCCCTATCGCTCATCAGACGCGGCTTGGCACGATTGCGGATAACTGAAAATGTGCATTAAACACCGTTGTTTGTAACGGGCTATTTATCTCTCAAATCCCTATCTGATTTCCCTTTTTTTCACCTCACTCGGTGGATGTTAGCTCGTCAACTTACAAAGCGTCTTTCACCTTAGGACTCCACCACCTGAACACCACGCCGAAGCCTATACCCCACCCCGCGTGGCGTTGCTTGATCTCACCGAACATCGCCGCAGGAGTGACATCGTACCGATAGGTGCCCGATGCACGAAGCATCCATTTTTGATGAATCGGATAACTCAGGTTTACTCGTCCGGTTGCTACCAGTTGAAAGCGCCGATCGTGTTCCCATCGCGCAACAAGCGCCTCTCCGTCAATAAAGTAGCCCCGCATGGTTGTGGTCATTGACAGGGTTGGACCTGCTAAAAGCTGCACATCCAACTTCCCCATCGTTATTGATTTCCCCACAAGGAGCGGAAGTTCAACTCGACTGAACTGAATGCGGTGCCGCTCAGCTTCTTCCCTTTTCTTTGTTTCTGACTCAGTAACCTCAATCGAATCAATCGACTCAATGTACTCATAAACAGGTATATACAATGTATCCACCAGCCATGACTGTGTCATGTTATTGAAGGTACTGTCGATGATTTCTTCTACACCAATGAGCAGCGAATCCAACAAAAATTCATACTCGAAATAGCTGTTGGAGTACGTAAACTTTCCGTAGTCAACCTCGGCGGATGCCGTGATGTATCCTAGGCCAACATCGCCCACCCAACCGTGTTTCAACACCTGCAATCCGCTCTGAAAACTGAACGATGATAGTGCATTGTATTCGGGTAGCTCAGTATTTTCCAAGCCTTGAGGCACCGCATTGTTCAAATCCAAAAAGGTAATTTCTGGAACAGCATAAAGATGCATGTTATACGGAACGTGTTCCTTCGGCTGATCGCCGGATGCCGTAAGGGAAGGCTGTGACTCCACGGGCAATTCGCCAGCGTTCAAAAGTGGCATGTTATTCGGGAGTTCAAAGACCTGAAGGATATTCGAACTTACGTCTGTTGAGGCTGCGATGGACCCACTTTCCCCGGAAATACTTTGTTCTAAATCAATACCTTGCGCTGCTTGTTGACTAGGTTGTTTTTGCGGCGCTTCATTCTCTAAAGAAGAGGTGGTATGGGTTGATTTGGCCGATTCATCGTGATTTTCTATTCCGTTCGCTTCTTCTTTGACCGAGGTTATTGGGAAAGAAAGAGTTTTATGA
>JBJOIB010000384.1:0-8980 GCA_046047375.1 Bacteroidota bacterium | reverse complement strand
CGTTTTTTCCATAATGCATTAACCCAATGGGTGACAAATTGGTTCGATCCGATGCCTGTTTCTGATCATCGTGTTATCATGCCTTCACTTCCAATCTCCGGTGGTGTGCGTTTGATTTTCCATCCCATTGCAGCAAACAACACCGTCATAATAGGACTAACAATGTTGAATATGCAGTACGGCCAATAAACGCCCGTTGCAATACCCAATACCCCTGATTGAGCTACCCCACAAGTATTCCATGGAATCAGAACAGATGTAACGGTGCCGCTGTCTTCTAGTGTTCGGCTCAAGTTTTCCGGAGCCAATCCCTGATCATCAAACGCCTTGCGGTACATTTTACCGGGTACCACGATTGCCAGATATTGGTCGGCGGCAAGAATGTTGAACAAGACACAAGTTCCTGCCGTAGCAAATACCAGAGAGGCCACGCCGCGAACCATCACCAATACGGCTCGTGTAATGCGTTCCAACATGCCAGCTGCTTGCATGATACCTCCGAAAGTCAGCGCACATAAAATCAACCATACGGTGTTCATCATTCCCGACATACCCTTGGCAGTCAACAACTTATCCACTACCTCATTGCCAGTGGTAATACCGGTTTCAACAGACATAGCCTGCATGAATGCCGAGTAAGAGGCCCGCATAAAGTTACCCTCACCGCCAATGGTTCGAATAACATTGGGTTGAAAGATCATTGCAAAAAGCCCCCCAAGGAGCATTCCAACGAACAAGGCTGGAACTGCAGGCACTTTTCGCGCTATCATAACGATTACCACCAAAGGAACTACAAATAAAACCGGACTGATATAAAAATGATCCCCGATCAACTGCTGCATTTCGCTTACCGAAACCGCGGCACCACCTGTTTCTCCGAACAATCCAACCAATAAAAAGACCAACAAAGCAATCAAAATAGAGGGTCCTGTGGTAAATACCATATACCGAATGTGCGTAATCAAATCGGTGCCGGCTATCGCAGGAGCTAGGTTCGTGGTATCCGATAATGGCGACATCTTATCGCCAAAATAGGCGCCCGAAATAATCGCACCGGCTATCCAACCATCAGATACTCCCAACGCCTTTCCTATGGCCAACAAGGCTACACCAACTGTCCCTACCGTGCCCCAGGAACTGCCTGTGGCTAAAGACACAATAGAGGCCACGATGCAAGTGGCGAAAAGGAAAATCTTCGGACTAAAAACATCTAAACCATAGGATATCATAGCAGGAATAACCCCTGATATAAGCCATGTGCCTGCTAACCCGCCAATCAATAGCAATATCAGTATAGCGCCCAAAGCTGAACCTATGCTCTCTTCAATGCCTTTGTAAAGTGTATCCCATTTTTTGCCCTTAGCAAGGGCGATGGCTCCCGCTACGGCGCCGGCAATAAGCAAGGCGATTTGATTGGAGCCGTACGAAGAGTCTTCTCCAAAGATCTGAACATCGAAATAAAGCAATACGATAAGTACAACAAGGGGTATGAGCGACAATGCTAACGAGCCTTTTCCTTCCATTGGGCAGATTTTGCCCTAAAGATAATAATCATCGGATGATCAGGTACTCAATTCTTCCCGGATCTAATGAAACATCTCGAATTCCGGGCGGAATGCTATCAAGCATTAGAGGCAAGCGTGCCACTCCGCTTCGGGCAATGGCCTCCGGATCGCTCTCGCGCAATACCACACGAAAATCCCCTTTGTTCAGCATCGCCGCTCGGGCATATCCCGAGAAAAAATGAACGTCTACACTGTCAGGTAGCAACTTTAGCTTATACCCATTGCGCTCTTCAGGATCTTGAACCGCCACCCGAATTATGTGTTCTGTCCATTGTTCGGTAGTCCAGTTTACTTTTACCGACGACGGCCCATCCAGATTGCATCGGCTAGGTGGAATCAACTCAACCAACGCAGTACCTGTTTGATCAACGCTAAAGGGTGTCGTGCGCACGGCACGGATGGTGTCTACAACTTCCGCCGGACCCACAACAACAATGGTTTCAGGTAGGGGAGTGGGTGTGTCTTGAACAAAGAAACCCTCTGGTAAACGTTCGGTGTAAAGTGGAACAATCGAAACAGACTTTCGCTTTAGTGTGGTCAGCACAAAAGGCAATGAATCAGGCTTGACCCGCATCACCTCCCTAAATTCGCCCAATAACTCCCGTAAGTCATTTGCCAATACATCCGTAGAAACAGACATCTTTCCAAATCGCCCTGAATAGGGTGCAAGCGATATCTGCAACTGATCTTGCACTCCAAGCAGTTTCCTGCCCATGAGTCCAAATCCGCTCGCATTGACGTCAACCTGAATGGATACCGTATCAGCGCTCATCAGAAAAGCGCCAGAAGGAACCTCAGTGAAGGCTACAGGGATCGTAATAGTGGTAACCGCATCCTCCGAAAGTGTTCGCAGCAACCAAATAAAGAAAGAAATCGCTATGCAGATTAACAACACGCGACCCTCCCGTCTAAACCAGGATCCGGGTTTATGACTCCCGGCTCGCATCCTTACTGCGCTGTTTGAATATCCTGCTCACTCGCGGTAGAGTTCGGAGAAATGGCTGATTTCTCAACGCGAATCTTTCCGCTTTCAACGGTCAACATCACGCTCGTCTCATAAATCTCAGCAATCTTACCGTGAATACCGCCAATGGTAACTACTTTATCACCTTTCTGAAGCGCTTCGCGGAATTTCTTCGCCTCTTTCTGACGCTTCATCTGCGGACGAATCATGAAAAAGTACATGATGGCGAACATCCCTCCAAGGAGGATGAAAAACTGTAAACCGCCACCTTCTTGTGCCGCAGGGGCTTGTAATAGTATCATCTTATTCATTTCAATTTCCATTTTGATTGTCCGGACCAACTACCTCACCACGCATGGTGATGATTGTTTTAGACGGACGGGCATTCGAAATCACCGTTATGGATTTATTCTGTTTGCCCAATTTATCGTTGCTATTAAAACTTACTTCTATAGTCCCTTCACCGCCCGGCGCAATTGGCTCTTTTGGCCAATCTTTAGCAGCAGTGCACCCACAAGAAACCTCTACAGCAGTTAGCACTAGTGGGGCTTTTCCTGTGTTTTCAAAACGAAAAACATGGGTCACTACTTCCCCTTCGGCAATGCGTCCAAAATCGAACACGTCCTCTTCAAAGGTAACTACCGGTAGATCAGCAAGAGCGGGGTCATCAGGAAAGTTGATCATATCCACATCTACCTGCTCAGGCGCACTGTTGCACCCTAAAAACACAAGCACTATCGATAAAATCAACACAATCCTCATTGCAATAACCCTCGACCTACTTTTTTAATGATACCCTCATCCTTCAGCTTGGTGAAGAGCTGATCCAACACTCCATTGATGAATCCGTTACTCTTAGGTGTGCTGTAGTATTTCGAAAGCTCGATGTACTCGTTCAAAGTAACCTTCAACGGAACCGATTCAAAAGTGCGTGCTTCCGCTAAAGCCATCTTCATCAAGATCATATCGATAACAGCTATGCGATCCAACTCCCAGTTTTTGGCGTATTCTTGAATCTGAGACTCGCTCTCTACACCCATAGCTAAGGTTTGGCGGAAAAGCTTAATCGTGAACTCTTTCTCGTCATCGCCTTCTTTCCACAACGGAAGTAGCTCCACATCATCAGTAGTTTCTTCAATCGTCTTCACCGTTTTGATGACCATTGATGAGATCAGGTCCAAATCATCGTTCCAGAAGATGCTCTTTTCCTCAAAATAATCATGTACCAACTCAATGTTGATCATGTGTCGTTTGAAAAAACGTAGCAAGTACTCGCGATCGTGGTCGAAGCCACGAAGCTCCGAGGCCATGTACTCTTTGTAATCTTCCGTCTCCGTTAAGCTTTTGAAGACTTTCTTCAATAACTCACGGTTATCAGACCAGCTCACCCCGGTTGTATCGGTTGCCTTCTTCAGAACTTTGCTGTTCACAAGCACACGAAGCGGTTTGTTGGTAACGAACTTGGTGTTCGGATGCAAATCTTCTTTGGTCGGCAATTTTTTATTGCGCCCAGATTCAATTCGCTCAATGGCCTGTCCTTGCATCTCTACTATCAGCATCAACAAATACAAGTACATCTCTTGCATTTTGTCGATGGAGAAGAGCAAAGCTTCTTCGGATTTTTTCACATCGCCATCTTCGGCAGTGTAGTGGCTGTACAATGCCTGCATAATCTTGATGCGCAGGTGTCGTCGGTTTAACATGGTGTGGTCGATAAAGCGAGATATTAGAGTGTCGTTCGAACTTTAGCCATCGCATGAATGCGGGCCTCAGCCATTTGATTTGCGGCAAGATACGTAGGAATTTGTTCTTCCTGCGACTTCTTGAAGATCGTTAGGGTTGTGTTGTATATTTCTTCCGCTTGGCGCATAGCAGCATCGCGGTTATAACCAATAACTTCCCAATAGCAGTTGATGATTCCACCGGCATTCACCAAGTAATCAGGGGCGTACAATATGCCTTTGTCCATAACAGCCTGACCGTGAACCTGCTCTTTGGCGAGCTGGTTATTCGCGGCTCCGGCGATAATCGAACATTTGAGCTTTGCAAGTGTCTCATCGTTTACAGTAGCACCCAATGCGCATGGAGCGTAAATGTCCATGTCAACATCGTAAATGGCCTCCGGAGCAACGGCTTTTACCTTGAACTTGTCGACCAATGCCTTCACACGGTCTTCAAAAATATCAGTAATGGTAACGTCAGCTCCTTCTTTTACCAAGTGCTCAATGAGGTATTGCCCTACATGACCAACTCCCTGAACTGCAATCTTTTTACCGCTCAGTGAATCGCTTCCCCATTGCTGCTTCGCCGCGGCTTTCATTCCCATGTACACACCGTAAGCAGTAACAGGAGAGGGGTCTCCTGATCCACCAAGGTACTCTGGCAAGCCGGCTACGTGCTTGGTTTCCATGCGCACCCATTCCATGTCGCGGGTACCAATGCCTACATCCTCAGCTGTGATGTATTTCCCACCTAAGCTGTTCACGAACTTTCCAAATCGACGAAACAAAGCTTCGTTCTTTTGGGTACGCGAATCACCAATAATCACCGCTTTTCCGCCACCTAAGTTCAATCCCGCAAGGGATGATTTATAGGTCATCCCGCGCGACAAGCGAAGCACGTCGGTTAACGCTTCTGTTTCTGAGGCGTAGTTCCACATGCGTGTACCTCCTAAACTTGGACCTAGTGTGGTGTTGTGAACGGCAATGATTGCCTTTAGACCTGTGGCCTGATCCTGGCAAAACAGAATTTGCTCATGATCGTAAACAGACATCTGTTCTATGATGCCTGACAAACTGCTGTCAACAGCAGCTCCATTTTGACTGACGTTAATCATATCTTGCAGATTTGACGATGTCGTTTATCGTCGCGGCAAAAGTACTCATTTTTCCTAAGCATCAACGGCTATCTCGCATTTTATAGCATCCTTTGGCAATTCGCTGGAACTCTTTCTCTTGCAGGATTCAGGAGCCTTCCCCCATATCTGTTTGCATCCTTTAACACTAGTTTCAAAAGCGCTTCATACCTTTGCAACATGAAAAACCGATGGTTGGTGCTACTTCCGTTTATCCTCGCTGCTTGCGAGAAAGAAATCACTGTAGACTTACCTGAAGTGGAGAATAAAATTGTGGTCCAAGGAAGCATTGAACAAGGTCAGCCGCCTTTTGTGCTTCTCACGTGGTCGCAAGGCTATTTCGACCCGATTGACCTCAACGGCTTCTCTAATCTCATCGTGCGCGGCGCTCAAGTATCGGTATCCGCCAACGGCGTCGATTATCCTCTCAATGAAATTTGCTCTTCTGACGTTCCTGAAGATTTGCTTCCTCTGGTCACCGAATTGACCGGATTTTCTGTGGAGGCGCTTCAAGCAGCGGATATTTGCGTGTACACCTCCTTTGATCAGGCCGTTTGGGGTCAAGAGAACACGGTGTACGATCTCAAAGTGAACTTCGAAGATCACTCTCTTTCGTCTCGAACGAAAATCAATTCAGTTCAAAGCTTAGATAGCGTGTGGTTTGAACTCCCAGGAACCTCAGACTCTCTCGGATTCGCCTACGCGGTGCTCACGGACCCTGATACCCTCGGAAATGCCTACCGATGGTTCGCCCGTCGTATCAATAGGTACCCTGCTTGGAGTCAACATGCAGGGGAGGTGAAAGACCCTTCGTACATCGCACCCATCGGGAGCGCTTACGACGATAACTTTTTCAATGGTCTGAGCTTCGAATTTGCCTACTATCGCGGAACGCTTCCCAACTCAAATAAGGAAGATGATACCAACGAAGAAAGTGGATTCTTCAAAGTAGGAGACACCATCGCCGTGAAAGGAACGGTGATCGATCGGGGTGCATTTCGATTTATCACCTCCTTTGAAAACTCGGTCAGCTCGCAAGGTAGTCCCTTCGCTAGTCCAAATAACGTAGAATCGAACGTAGCAGGTGGACTCGGCGCCTGGATAGGATATGCGGCGGTTTATGATACAATTATTTGCCTGCCGTAACGTTAATGCGGGTGATCCACAACTTTTTACCACCTTTGTTTAAAACCAACTTTCCATGAAATACGCCTTGCTATCTGCAATTCAACTGCTTGCCTTGGCCGTTGCTGCTCAAATGAAACCAGTGGCCCTGCAAGCTCCAATTACTCGCGCCACCGTGTACCTGCAAGGCGCAGTGGTAACGCATGAAGCGCAAGTGAATCTGCAAGCTGGAGACAATGTGCTGCTGCTTTCAGGTTTAACGGTAAATATGGATCCGGGAAGTATTGTGGTTAAAGGAGGTGAAGGCCTCTCCATCGGTGGGGTATTCGTTAAAAACAATTTCTCGGCAACGCCTCCGATGTCGGAAGCCGCTCGGGCAAAAACGGATAGCCTCGAAGAAGCTCGCCTGTCTCGAGATGAAAAAATGGCTTTGAGAGCGGTTTACGAGGAAGAATTGCTATTCCTGCAAGCCAATAGATCGATCAAAGGAGATGAGTCAGCATTGCTCGTAGAAGATGTAGAAGAAATGGCCAATTTCTTCCGCGAACGCATCCGTGAAATCAAGTACAAAACCATCGAAATCAACGAACAAGAAAAAGAACTGTCACAGCGCATCCAACGCCTGTCGAATGAACTCGCTAACATGGGGAACTTGAACCGCCAAAATGTAGGTGCCATTGAAATTCGCCTCAACGCTACTACTGCTGGTAAAAAGGACATCGCCGTGAGCTACTACTCTGGAAATGCAGGCTGGTGGCCTATTTACGATCTACGTGCCGAAGATTTAAAAGGAAATGTTTCTCTCCACTACAAAGGAATGGTTTACCAACAGTTTGGTTCTGACTGGAACGATGTAACTCTTACGCTTTCTACAGGAAATCCGGTTATTGGTGGAAATCCCCCAACTCTCTACCCGTGGCAAATCTATTTCCGAAACAACAACTATCGGAAAGATAAGAGTGAAGACTACGCCAGGGAACAACCTATGATGATGGACATGGCCGGAGAAGAGGCCCGTATAGATGCAAAGGTGATCTCTTCGCAAAATGCTGAAATCAGGGATGTCGTAGTAAACACCGAATTTGTACTACCGGGCAAATTAACCATCCCTTCAGATGGGCAAGGACATGAATTTGAAAATCAGCGAATTACACTTCCCGCAACTTTCCGTCATTTAGCGGTGCCGAAACTTGATCCAAGTGCTTTTCTTACCTCCACCGTTACCGATTGGGAGCAGTACTCATTGCTCCCGGGTGAGGCTTCAATTTACTTTCAAGACGCATTTGTAGGTAAAAGCTATATTGATCCTTCAGCCGGTGATGACACGCTGCAATTGTCGTTCGGAAAAGACGCAGGCATTGTAGTTAAACGCGATCAAATCAAGGAGTTCTGTAAGTCAACAGTGCTTGGACTGAAAACCAAGACTTCACGCGCATACTCCATCAAGGTTGTCAACAACCACAAAAAACCGATGAATATGCGTGTTGAAGACCAAATTCCTCTCTCTACGAATGGCGATATCGAGGTTGAAGTTGAAGAGTTAAGCGGTGGTAAACTGGATCCTGAAACCGGTAAGGTGGTGTGGGATATCACTGTTGAGCCGGGAGCATCAAAGGAACTTGAACTGCGATTCTCAGTGAAACACCCACGCAAAAAGCCGCTGGCCAATCTCTAAGTTACAATTGCCTCCAGCGCACTTTAAAGTGCCTTTCTTCTTTGGCATAGCCCGCTGGAAGGTTGCGTAACACTTCTTCTTTCATGATCTCCATCACGCGTTCGCGCACAAACGACTCGTGAACCACAATGCTTACCTCCCGAATGGGAACAGGCGCTGCAAAGGGCCGAACGTAAGAACTGTCTTCTGGTTTGGCTGAAAGTGAGGGAATCAAAGTGTATCCCATTCCCTGGCGCACCAAGCCCTTCAGCGCTTCTATTGATCCACTGAGGTAATGCAACCCTGGAACCCCGCTCGAGCTGTTGCTGCATATTTCCAACATCTGGGAGCGAAAACAATGGCCTTCCTCCAATAATAACAAACCGTGGTCAGGCAGCTCGTTCGGCTTTATCTCACCATCGGCGTGGTCTTTCGGACCGAAAAAAAGGAACGGCTCATGGAACATCGGAATCTCCCGCAACTCATCATCATCTAACGGAGTAACCAATAATCCAATGTCGATCTTATCTTCCTTCAACGCTTTAATGATCATGGATGTTTGCATCTCACGCACGTCAAGACGGGTCTGAGGATACTTCTCTAAAAAAGATGGTAAAAAAACCGGTAGGAGGTAAGGTGCTAACGTGGGAATAACCCCCACCCGAAAATGCCCTTCAATGGAATCGTGAATCCCGCGTATTTCTGCAAATAATCCTTCTGCCTCCATCAACATCTTACGAGCACGTGCTATCACCTTCAATCCAGTGGGCGTAGGTGTGAGGGGTGAGTGACTCCGATCAAATATCATGACGCCCATC
>JBJOIB010000383.1:0-4721 GCA_046047375.1 Bacteroidota bacterium | reverse complement strand
GACATTCCGGCTGATTTCGATGCATTCAGCGCCATGTTTGAAAGCAAAGAGAAAGGAGCCGCTGCGAAACTGAAAAAGTTCATGGAAGAAGCCGAGTTGAAGTACAACATCGGTATGAACCAATTTGTAAATAAACCAGCCCATTCAGTGATGGAGTTTGCCGAGTGGAACACCCTCGTGCAAGCGACCAAGCTCAACCTATTCACCCCCTTTAGCAAGTACATTCGCAAATACTTCAACCACCCTCAACTTTTGCAACTGTTGGAGTTTCCTGTACTTTTTTTAGGAGCAAAGCCTGAAAAAACACCGGCGCTATACAGTTTGATGAACTATGCCGATGTAAAGCTCGGCACATGGTATCCCATGGGTGGAATGCATGAAATCGTGAAGGCGATGGTCGATCTGGCCATGGAAAAAGGAGTTCGTTTCGAATATGAAACCGAAGTCACTAGTTTTGTATTTGATGGCGACCGAATATCAGGAGTGAGTTCAAATAAGGGTGTTTTTGAATGTGATGCCGTGATAGGTGCTGCCGATTACCATCACATCGACCGTCACCTTTTGCCGGCATCCAAAAGTGCCTACTCTGAGGAATATTGGGATTCCCGCGTTATGTCGCCATCCTCACTCCTGTTTTACTTGGGTGTTAAAGGACGCATCAGCAATTTGTTGCACCATAATTTGTTTTTTGATGAGGATTTTGGTCCCCATGCAAAAGCCATTTATGACGACCAGAAATGGCCCGAAAAACCACTATTTTACGCATGTTGTCCGTCGAAAACAGACCCTACAGTTGCACCTGAAGGTGATGAAAACCTCTTCTTGCTTATCCCTGTAGCACCAGGATTAAAAGAAGATCCATCAACACGTGAACATTACTATAACGTAATGATGGATCGATTGGAACAATTCACCGGTGAAACCATCCGCGAACGCGTTGTTGTAAAGCACAGTTACGCTCACAAAGAATTCATCAACGATTATAATTCGTACAAAGGGAATGCTTATGGTTTAGCAAACACGCTCAGTCAAACAGCTTTCCTCAAACCGAAAATGAAAGCAAAAAAAGTTTCAAATTTGTTTTACGCCGGTCAGCTCACAACACCAGGCCCAGGAGTACCTCCTAGCTTGATTAGTGGAAAAGTTGCAGCCTCAGAAGTGAACAAAATGCTTCATGAACAGGTTATTCTCGCTGATTGACCTTTACCGATTCCGCTATGAAAGAGATCTTCGACCGCGTTTCCATGAGTTGTGCCGTAAATACAACACGATCTTACAGCACGAGTTTTTCGTTGGGCATTCGATTCCTAAGTGAAGAAATTCGCCAGCCCATTTATGCTGTATACGGCTTTGTGCGGTTCGCAGATGAAATTGTAGATACTTTTCACGATTTCGACAAAGGGTATCTACTCGAAAAATTTCGAAAAGACACCTACGAAGCCATAGAGCAGAAAATCAGCTTGAATCCGATACTAAACGCCTTTCAATGGGCGGTTCATCGGTACCATATCGATTTGGAACATATTGATACTTTCTTGAAGAGTATGGAAATGGATCTAGATCAGAATGCTCACGACCGTGCGTCTTTCGAAGAATATATACTTGGTTCAGCCGAAGTGGTCGGGCTAATGTGCCTTCGAGTGTTCACGGATGGTGACGATGCCCTTTACCGCAGTCTGACCCCTTCAGCGAAACGGTTAGGGGCCGCGTTTCAAAAGATCAACTTCTTGCGCGACATCAAAGCGGATAGCCAAACCTTGGGCAGATTGTATTTCCCGAATTTGGATTTGAATTCGTTTGACGAGCACACGAAAGACATCATTGAAAAAGAAATCGAAGAAGATTTTGCAGAAGCGTATAAAGGCATCATACAATTGCCGAAAAAAGCGCGATTGGGCGTCTACGTTGCTTACGTTTACTACCTGCAGCTATTCAAAAAAATTCGGCAACTGCCGAGCGAGCGAATCATGGAGGAGCGAATCCGTATTCCAAACCAACATAAATTTACGCTGTTCGTAAGTTCGTATGTGCGCCATAGTTTCAACATGATATGATCAATTGGATTCTTGCCGCGGTCATTGCTTTTTCACCCGCTTCTGAAATTACCACAGCGCGCAAATTATACTTAAGTGTTACCGATGAAGATGCTTTTGACACCTTCAACACCTTCGTAGAACCCTTTGCAAACCATTCAAACCCGCTCCTGCAAGGTTATTCAGCGGTGGCACTGTCTATGTCAGCATCCTATTCTTACAACCCTTACACGAAGTTAAAAGCTTTCAATCAGGGTCGTGATCGACTTGAGAATGTGATCAAGCTGCACCCCAATCAATCTGAACTCCGGTTTTTGCGCCTCGGTGTACAGATACACGCCCCCTCCTTCCTCGACTACAACGACAACATAGAAGCAGACTCCAAAAATGTGCTGAAGGCAGTATGCTCCGGAACATGGAAATCTGATCCCACTTTCGAAAAAGCAGTAATTGCGTTTTTGAAGAAGCATGCCCCTCTTTCAAAAGACGAATTGTTACTTTTAAACCAACAAGATCGAAATTAATGGAGCATGTTATTCTGGTGGATGAAGACGATCGCCCCATAGGGCACATGGAGAAAATGCTTGCACATAAACTTGGCAAGCTTCACCGCGCTTTGAGTGTATTCATTTTCAATTCAGAAGGTCAAATGCTCCTACAACAGCGGGCGCATCATAAATACCACAGCCCCGGTCTATGGACCAATACATGTTGCAGTCACCCTCGGGAAAATGAAGCCACGGAAGATGCAGCCACTCGAAGATTAAAGGAGGAAATGGGCATGTCTGCTGCACTCAGCCATGCGTTTCACTTCATTTACCGCACAGAATTCGAAAACGGCTTAATAGAACACGAGCTCGACCACGTTTTCATAGGCTTCACAGACGAGCAACCACTGCTTAACCCTGAAGAAGTGGCAGCATGGAAATACATGGACATTCTTGAGCTTCAACGGGATGTGGATAGCCATCCTGAGAACTACACTTCCTGGTTCAAAATATGCCTCCCGCAAGTGCTTGAAAAGATATCCACGTGAAAAAGGTTGTAGTTATTGGCGCTGGCTTAGGCGGTCTTAGTGCAGCCATCCGTTTGGCAAAGACAGGACATGAGGTTACAGTACTGGAAAAAAATGCCTATGCCGGAGGTAAATGCACCAGTCTTCAGCTTGGCACGTACCGTTTCGACGCTGGTCCATCCCTGTTTACCTTGCCCCACCTTGTTCATGAGCTCATTGCGCTAGCTCCCAATCCGCCTGAATTTCCAGTACAGCAGATGGATCGGTCATGCCATTATTTTTGGAACGACGGCACGAGGTTCACGGCATGGTTCGATAAGCAGAAACTAGCTGACGAAGTGGAACAGGTGTTCAACACCAGCGCTGCCCCAGTGCTTTCGTTGCTGGAGAAAAGCAGAGAAATTCACGAGGCTACATCATCCATTTTTCTGCATAAATCACTGCATCGATGGAAAACCTATTTTTCGGCTGATGTGCTCAAGACCCTCGCCGCACTTCCCCAATTGGGATTAACGCGCTCCTTGAATGATGTAAATAGTGCAACGCTAAAGCATCCTAAGCTGGTGCAGTTGTTCAATCGTTACGCCACATACAATGGCTCTGATCCCTACAAAGCGCCCGGGGTGCTTCTAACCATCCCGCATCTTGAGCACAACATAGGAACGTTTCTGCCTGCAAAGGGCATGGTAGATATCACAGATCAGTTGGTTGCCGTGGCTCGCCAACTTGGTGTAACTTTCCATTTCAACCAGGAAGTCAAATCCATTGAAGTTGACCGCGGCACTGTGCGATCTGTGTCAACTGAAACAGCACAATTTCCTGCACAATTCGTGGTTTCAAATGCCGATGTTTACGCCACCTATCGCCATCTTATGCCGAAGCAAAAAGCTCCGGAAAAGACCTTGAAGCGCGAACGGTCAGGTTCAGCCCTCATTTTTTACTGGGGAATAAAAAAGCGTTTTCCTCAGCTGCATTTGCACAACATTTTCTTCAGCGACAATTACCAGGCTGAGTTTCAGTGGCAATTCGATGGTGCTCCAATGCCAAAGGATCTGACAGTTTATGTAAACATAACATCTCCATTCTGTGCAGGAGATGCACCTTTAGGAGGTGAAAACTGGTTTGTTATGATCAATGCTCCCGCCAACGGCGGGGATGGAAAAGCACTCGATCAAAAGCGCGTGCGTGCCTTGATCTTGGAAAAACTGTCGGGCATTTTAGGAGAGAACATTGAGGCCCTCATTGAAGAAGAAGACTTTCTCGACCCCGCGCGCATTGAAGCCAGGACGGCATCTTTCCTCGGTGCTTTGTATGGCACTAGTTCGAACACCCGTATGTCGGCCTTTCTCCGTCATCCCAACTTCCAACAGCAGATAAAAGGCTTGTATTTTTGCGGAGGCAGTGTACATCCCGGTGGGGGAATACCTTTGGTATTGCTATCCGGTAAAATTGTTGCTGAACTCATTAACTGGAAAGCATGACCAAAGCAGTACAATCCTCTCTTGTCATTGTCATTTTGCACACTGTTGGCATTGTGGGCATTCTTCTGGGCTTCCGGGAGTGGATTCTACCTCTCACTCCTATCAATCTGCTAATAAGCGGATGGATGGTGCTCCGGCATGAACAATTCAACCGAAGAGAAACAGCAGTGGCCGTTGCGATAGGTTTTGGGG
>JBJOIB010000382.1:0-3049 GCA_046047375.1 Bacteroidota bacterium | reverse complement strand
ACGCGTCCGCCGCTCCAAACTGAATTCCGAAATATCGAATGTTCCGTTGGATATAGCAAAACCTTCGCTCAACGATTCTAATGTTCTTTCTAACTCTTCATGTACATCACCTATCACCTTACCCAACTTGCTTTCAACAATGAACTCGGCAGCGTAACCCCTATCACCAATGTAAATAAGTGGTTTTTTGAACGGTAGGTACTCAAAAAACTTGGTGGTCAAGTAATCCTTGTTATGGTGAGCCAAGAAAATAAAAGCCGCATCAGATGCATTCAATGCACTGAAAAAGGCCTTTCCGGCTGATGGATACATATGAACACACGATTGACCTTCAAAAATCGGTGCATGCTGCAAATGTGGGGTGTAAAAATCTATTTGCAACCGATCGTACAGGCCTCTATTCTTCGATTTCAGAGATGTCAGTGCTGCATTGAGCTCAACCAAATATTTTTCTACGCCCATATAAATGGCGCCTCCGTATATCAATTTAATCTTTGAAGCATCACGCGCCTCTGGAACAAGGTACATGCTCAAGTCATCGCCGTCGAAAAAATGAGCCAACGTTTTGAACGCACATGCAGGAGCGACTACTGCCGTAGATTGAATTTCGGCGAGTAGAAAATCATTCGGACAAGTAACCACGTCCACGTTTGCAAACACAAACTCTTGTTTAGCTATCTCAGCTTGCATCCGCGTCGGAGCAAGATCTTTCATGCCGTAGTTCTGAGCCGTTAACCATGGGTCACGGTAATCAACAACAATGCGAAGATCCGGGAATTTGTGTCGTAGCTTGGCAGTATAAAACAATAGGTTAAAAGGCGCGCCCGTGGCAACTACAGCATGTATGGTTTTGGTGCGAATGAGGTCTTCTGCCAATTGTAAGTATATCGCTTCCCACCCTATGGCAATATCATAAATGGTTCCTGCTTCACGCTTGGTAAGCAGATATCGGTCGATGCGATAACGTACCTTATCGATGATTCCTGTTCCAGGATGCGAAACGCTTTCTGGATAACGCCGAGGTAATTCGTGTACAAATATCCGCGGGTGCTGACTATCATCTTGCCAGCCTGAAACCACGGTTCCCTTTGCTGGAGCCGCCTTTATTACATGCACATCATACCCTGCTTGAGCAAGCCCTTTGGCAAACTTAGCCCAACGCCGACCACCTATGCCTTCATTGGGAGGAAAGTCATAACATGCAAGTAATACCGATTCAGGCATAATATTCTTGAATGCTCGAAGCTACATATGCAATTTGCTCTTCAGTCAACTCCGCGTACATTGGCAACGAAAGAATCTCTTCCGCGGCCTCTGCTGCCACAGGGAAATCACTCGCCTGATGCCCTAAATCGCCGTAACATGGCAAGAATGGAAGTGGAGTAGGGTAGTGGATAGCCGTTGAAATCCCTTTTGACTCAAGATGCTTCGCTAACCCTGATCTGTCTTTACAACGAATAACGTAGAGGTGATAAACATGTCGTCCACCCTCTGGTTCCGAAGGAGTGCGCACCGGAACATCTGCTAACAATTTGTTATATAACGCAGCATGCGCTCTGCGCTCTGCAGTCCATTGTTCTACATATGGCAACTTAACCGACAAAATAGCTCCGTGCAATCCGTCAAGACGAGAATTGCGCCCCTCCATTTGGTGGTCGTGCTTTTTAGGTTGACCGTGATTGGCGATCATTCGTGCTATTTCAGCCACTTCAGCATCGTTCGTAGTCATGGCGCCGGCATCACCATATGCGCCCAAGTTTTTCCCCGGATAAAAGCTAAAGCTGGCAGCATCGCCAAATGTTGCAACTCGCTTGCCATTGAACTCTGCACCATGGGCCTGAGCACAATCTTCAATCACAAACAGGTTGTGTCGTTCAGCAATTTTCATGATCTCAGGCATATTGGCTGCACACCCGTAAAGATGCACTGGAATGATGCCACGCGTGTTTTCGGTTATTTTCTCTTCGATTTTGGCGATATCAATGGTGAAGAATTCATCAACATCCACAAAAACGGGAGTAGCACCGCGTGTTCCAATGGTTTCAGAGGTTGAAAACCAAGACATGGCAGGCACAATGACCTCATCACCCGGGCCAACGCCGTACACATCGAGTAAAATCTCCAATGAATCAGTCCCGTTACCACAGGCTATTACGTACTCGTTTTGGGTGTAACGCGCGAAATCTTGTTCAAAGAGAGCAGCGTATTTTCCGCTGATAAATGCCGTATCTGCTATCACAGAGGCTATGGCGGCATCTATTTCTTGCTTGTAGCGAAGGTATTGCGCGTGAAGATCAACAAATGGAACGTTCATGGTCGAAGTTTTTTGGCCGGATTACCTGCGTACACGCCCGGCTCTGTTATGTTTTTTGTTACTACAGCGCCAGCACCAATGACCACATGATCGCAAATGGTGACAGGCAAAAGGGTGGCATTGCTGCCGATGGAAACATGATTTCCTATGACGGTAGATTTCCACTTGGAAGAATCTCCACCAGCGGGTCCTCCCTCACTAAACAAATCGTTGATGAACATGACCCCGTGTCCGATAAAGCATTTTTCACCAATGGTCACCAATTCACAAATAAAGCTATGTGATTGAACCCGCGTACCCGCGCCAATGCGCACACCTTTTTGAATTTCTGTGAATGGACCAACAAAACATTTGTCGCCTAACTCACATTCATACAAATTGCATGGCTCCACAATGGTGACTCCTTCTCCAAAGGTCACATCACGCACTGATGATTTGAAAACCCTCGTTTCATGCATGTTTTACAGCATTGTAAATGTCTTCAATGGCTGCTACTGATCGCATCCCCTCAAATCCATCAACGGTGTCTGTACCACCATAACGCACTTGGTCTATGATGGCTTTCACCACTTTATCGTGATTGGAGCTGGTCCCTTGGTATTTGCCGTATGCGTTGGGCTTGTCTGTAAATTCAATTCCTTCCGGAAGTGGATAACCCTCCACATCCCAGAATTCGATTTTATTTAGGTACTTCCCACCAATCTTTATTGTACCTCTCTCTCCAATGATGGTAAT
>JBJOIB010000381.1:0-3681 GCA_046047375.1 Bacteroidota bacterium | reverse complement strand
TTGCCCTGGAAGTGTCAATGACTAATTTTAGCGATATTACCACCTACGTTTACAACGTTTTGACCTGCTCAAACTGGGATTCAGAAAGCACCACCTTTTAGACGCATAAATCACATTACACTGTTGGCTGAGTCTCTTCTCTTGGTGAAAACACAAAAAAAAGCCCTGTATGTTCGGGATTTTGTCGCTTCATCTCTCTTCGAATAAAGAACACCAAAGTGACAAACCACCGGTAGTTTGGGCGGAAAAAAGAGAAGGTGAATTGTGAACATTTGGCAATCGAAAAAGGTATTTTCTTCTATCTTTCAAACCGTAAATGTTATACCCTCTAAGTTCACCATTATGCGCAGATTTATTCTACCGACCTTAGCCGTCCTTATGATCATAGCCTCGGCCTTTACGCTGAGCAATAGCCTCGAAATTGGGCAACAAGCTCCGTCAACAGACCACAAGATGACTGGTCTTGATGGTAAAGCACAGACACTCCAAACCTTGAAGCAAGAAAACGGGCTCCTCGTTATCTTTAGCTGCAACACATGTCCGTTTGTTGTTGGAAGAGGCGAACAATCGCAAGGTTGGGAAAATCGATACAATGCTTTGCATGCACTGGCCTCGTCATCTGGGGTAGGAATGGTACTGGTTAACTCCAATGAAGCCAAGCGCACCGGAGATGATTCTTTGGAGGCCATGCGCGAACACGCGAAAGACCAAGGATACACCATGCCTTACGTTGTAGACCACAACCACGTATTAGCCGATGCTTTTGACGCTCGCACAACGCCGCATGTTTACCTTTTCAACGGGAACATGGAATTGGTGTACAAAGGTGCTATTGATGACAACGTAGATAACGCTTCTGAGGTGAAAGAAAACTACCTGCAAAACGCTATTCGCCAAATGACGAGCGGACGTGCCATTGATGTAAGCACAACGAAACCACTTGGTTGTAGCATCAAACGCGTTGGGTAAGAATAGACGTGAGCGGAGTTATTCCGTTCACTAACCTGGCAAAAACCTTAGGAAGGTGGCCATGTGGTAGGTTTTGGGTGGATGAGAAACCTGAAATCACCAGATAGCCACCTTTTTTATGACAGCCAACGAAGGTAAATGGCAGCAATATTCGACTCACCTTCAACGTGGATCAGGCCACATCAACCGTGTAAGGTTTAGATTTAAAACTATTCTGACGGAAGTTGTTCCTTCTCGGCCTCTCCCCTTTTTCTACCCGTCCACATAAACACATGTTTGTTGTTTACGAATGGGGAAAGATCCTTGGCGAAAATCAGATGTCCGAGATCCACAACGGGTAAAATGCCCAAGCCGCCACCAAGGGTAGCTGAGTAGAATACTGGCACCAGCTCACCCGTTCCGAGATACAGCCTGTGAGCGCCAAAAGGGCCTAAAGCGACCGTAAGACCTATGGCTACCAGCCGAGGATTCTCAGCTTGAGACGTAGGCGCATCCGACGACATATTGACACGAGCCCGGTTGCGGGCTTGCCATTTTTCTAATCTAGATACTTCGCACGATTGTGCATGCAGGAGAGAAGCGCCACCAAGGAGCGCGCAACAAAGAAGCACGCATTTGGGGGTCATCTGCATTAGAGAATAAGCATAGCGTCTCCGTATGCGTAGAAGCGGTACTCTTCTTTGATCGCTTCTCTATACGCTTCCATCACCAAGTCGTACCCACCAAAAGCAGCAGTCATCATAAGCAATGTAGACTCCGGCGTGTGGAAATTCGTAATCATGCAATCAGCAATCTGAAAGTCGTACGGAGGGAAGATAAATTTATTGGTCCAACCATCAAATGGCTTAAGGCGCTGGTACGTGCTCACAGAAGACTCAATTCCACGCATCACAGTTGTTCCGACCGCACACACGCGATGACGGCCGTCTTTGGCGCGGTTGACCATATCCGCTGTTCTTTCCGGGATGATGATCTGCTCACTGTCCATTTTATGCTTGGTCAGGTCTTCTACTTCAACAGGACGGAAGGTACCCAGTCCAACGTGCAACGTAAGTTCAGCAAAGTCAACGCCTTTCAGCTCCATACGCTTCATCAGTTCGCGGCTGAAGTGCAATCCAGCGGTAGGCACAGCAACAGCTCCTTCGTGTTTTGCGAAAATGGTTTGAAAGCGCTGCTCATCATCTTGCTCTACAGGGCGGTTAATGTACTTCGGCAGAGGAGTTTCACCCAGTTTGTAGACCGTTTCTTTGAACTCATCATGGGTGCCATCGAACAAGAATCGCAAGGTTCTGCCACGTGAAGTGGTATTGTCTATAACTTCCGCAACCAACTCATCGTTTTCACCGAAATACAATTTATTTCCAATCCTGATTTTACGCGCTGGATCCACTAAAACATCCCACAAAAGGCTTTCTGCGTTCAATTCACGCAACAAAAACACTTCAATGGTTGCGCCAGTCTTTTCCTTGTTGCCGTACATGCGTGCAGGAAAAACGCGGGTGTTGTTCAAAATCAGCACATCGCCTTCGTCGAAATAATCAATTACATCCTTGAACGATTTGTGTTCAATTTTTCCGCTGGCGCGATTGACTACCAACAACCTTGATTCATCGCGGTTTTCGGCAGGGTATTGAGCAACAAGATGTTCGGGTAATTTGAATTTGAACTGTGAAAGCTTCATGTGTCTGAGTTTGAGTCCTCCCTAGAGGGGTGCAAAAGTAATAAAAACGGCGCTAAAAATCCAGTTTTTAACCTATATTGATGAAGCGATGGCCTTGATTCGCTCTTCGAAAGAAGCCAGAGAGAAGGCATTATCAACGTGAAAGGCGCCAGATTGGTATCGGCGCAGGCCAGTTAGATAAGCGCCCGAATTGCACCGTTCACCGAGGTCAAACGCCAACGACCGGATGTATGTACCCTTGGAGCAACGCACGTCGAATTGGGCGATGGGTGCTTGGTAGTTTACGATATCGAACCTATAAATACCTACTGCGCTGGGTTTTAGCTCCACATCTTTCCCTTTTCGCGCTGCGAGATACGCCCTTTGTCCGTCCACCTTACGCGCTGAGAATTGCGGCGGCACCTGGTCATACCCTGGTTCAAACGAGCGTGCAGCAGCTTGAATGTGGGCTGCGTCGAGGTGTTCAAACGGAAAAAAATGCTCCTCTTCACTTTCCAGATCGTGAGAAGGGGTAGTGGCCCCAAACTTTATGCTACCTGTGTATCCCTTTTCCTCCGCTTGTAAAAACTGTATTTGCTTGGTCATTTTTCCGGTGCAGACCACCAAAAGTCCTGTGGCCATAGGATCAAGCGTGCCGGCGTGTCCAATCTTTACCTTTTTCAACCCCAAGCCGTATTTCAACATCACTTTCATGCGTTTTACCACATCAAACGACGACCACTCGAGGGGTTTATCCATTAGCAGAACAGTACCGGCTTCAAAATCAGCCGCCGACTGAAAATTATTGTATTCCACGCCGCAAATTAGCACATTCCACTGGTTTGGTTATTTTTATTGCTTTACTTTGTGACAAAGCCAAATAACATGAGACACCTGTTTTTTTCAATTCTGGTCTTTTTTTCGGTACAAGTGTATGCCCAAACATTTGGCATCACGGAACTGAATTCACCTTTGTTGTATCCCCGTTCGTACAATGGATCAGCGGCATTGGGAAATGATGTTATTACCGCAGGTGGTTTGGTAGGTGGAAA
>JBJOIB010000380.1:0-20246 GCA_046047375.1 Bacteroidota bacterium | reverse complement strand
AGGTGTGGTTGCCTGCTAAAGCGTACACATAATACCCTTTACCCGGAGGCATAGTTTCGTTTGAGTTAGCCACGGGCACAAAAGCCCCTTCACCGTTGTTTCCAGCCTCATCGTAAGTTTGCACACTAACGAAACTGTATGCGGGGTAATCTGAACCTACGAAGCCTGTAGTGATGAGATCATCATCAAGATCTTCAACGGTAGCATTGGTAAACGGCGACCCCAAGGTGATCCATCCGTTGTAGGCAGCATTCACTTGTCGAATGAGTCCAACTTTTCCTGTGATAGAGCCGCTGAGCATAGGCGCAAGGGTTGCAGAATGGTTCAAACCTGAACTCACAAGGGTTAAACGATCGTTGGTAACGAGGTTGGCATCGGTGATGTAGACTTTGCTCAAGACATCTACGTTGCTCAACAATTGTACGTCGTGCACTCCTTGGAAATTGACATCATAGAACACGCTGGCTCCACTGATTGATTGTTCCACTTCAGACACGAAGTTTACCAGGGAAATACCTGGCAAAAAGGTTCCCTGGTTGTTCCAGTCGCCTCGAATGGTCAAGAAATAACTGATATCACTCGGGTATGATAGGCTTGCCATCGGCTCGATGTTCAAGCTTACAATGTCGTTAGAGAAATTCATGGCTACCTCATGACCTGCTGCGATGGTAACATCGAAAGATCCGGCGGGAACACAGTTGCAATCCCATGTTGAAGGATTGATCCAAGCTCCTGATGCTACACTAGTTGCAGATTGATCGGCTGCAACAGCGTTGTTTAATACTGGAAGGTCGGGTAGTGAGTTGGCTCCACCGTCTATCATAGTTTGAGACTGTGGTAATCCATTTTCCGGAGCTTCGGGAAACAGATAGGTCTGCGGTCTTGCTTCTAATACAGCAAGGGTGATTAGACCGGTAAGTAGAAGATTTTTAGTAGTAATTTTCATCTTTTTGCGTTTTGGTACTCACATGGAGTTGCCATTTTTTACGCATCCAGACAAAATGAAGTTAGTAGTACACAGACGTATAACGCCGTAGGATAAATCCTACACCATCGCTCGAAAAGCAATTCCGGTTGCTATCAAGACCACAAACAATACCTGTTGCCAAAGGTACACGCGCGATGATAAAAAGATGGCTTGAGCTAACAATACCAACGGCAGACCTATATAATAGTAGAAAGTTTGTCCGGGAAGGCCACTCAACACAGCAACCAAACACAAGCCCGCAATATTGATCAATAGCACCGCTTTTGAATTTCGCGATTTGTTGCTTGAAGAAGAAAAGGAACCGAACACCTTGAAAACGCCAAGCATCCCGAAGCACGCAATTCCTAGAATCAATAGCACGTAGGGGGTTGAAAGTTGGATGGGTGAAACCATGGCGTCGCCAGTGGAGAATATTCCGTCTAATAGCCATACCAATGCGCTGAACGTGATGGGAGGAAATAGCATTCCGAGCAAAAGGAAGCTAATCTCCCGCCAATTGGGCGTTCGGGTGTAAAGCAGTGAAACAAGGAAAAATGGTGCGAGCCAAATGTAGACCGTTGAAATGAGGGATGCCGTGGCTAGAAGAAAACCAGCGTCGAAATACGGTGCACCGGCATCGTTCTGACGGTATATACTGAGTAGTTTATTCAGCGCCAAAAGCACAAATGGCTGCGCCAATAACATGGCAGGTAAAGGCGAGGCGGTGGGTAAAATGAATATGTAGAACAAATAGAGCCACCCACCTAAGTTATTGCGCTGCAATTGAAGCTCGTTTTGTCCTAAGGTGTGATTCAACAAGGCTGCATTTACAAAAAGAACGACCCAATAGAGCCAAGATGGCACCTGAATTCCAAGGGCGTTCAACAACCAGCTCGACGTGTCATTTAGCGTTTCCGGTGAAAGCTCCAATTGCATTCCAATGAACCAGAATGCGAGTGCTGAAGCTGGTAGCAGCAGCCAGGCAATAGGTTGATTTGAACGCAGAAGTGATAACATGAAATTTGAATAAAAATGGTCGAACCTGTTAAAGCTCTAAATATGTTTCCCTAATTTTGTCAAAATTCTCAATCATATGAACCTGAACAGCATCATCGAACCGATTGGTAAATTATTGGAATCGGCATTTGAAACAACCCTCGTTCCTATCAGTGATGGTTTCAACTGGCTGGTCATTGTCGGTGGTTTTGTTGGCTTGATTGTGTGGCTACGTATGCAGATGGCCTACAACAAAAAAGCTAAAAACGAAGGCGGACTCGCTTAGTTCTTCACTGCTTTTCGCAGGTCAAATCCAATATCTTTTCGGTAATACATGCCATCGAACTTAATGTTATCGATGGTGTAATAACTTCTGCCCAACGCGTCGTCCATGTCTGAACCCATGGAGGTAATAGCCATTACTCGTCCGCCGTTGGTCACCACTTTTCCATCTTTTTCTGTGGTTCCCGCGTGGAATACAAGGCTATCATCGTTTTCACCTACAGCAATGCTCTTTCCTTTTTCGTAGGTGTCAGGGTAACCTCCTGAGGCCAATATCACGGTAGCTGCAAAGCGTTCGTCAATTTCCAAATCGCATTCAGAGAGGGTGCCAGAAGCGATTCCTTCGAAAAAATGAAGTAGATCAGACTTTAATCGTGGAATGATCACCTCGGTTTCAGGATCTCCTAGTCTGCAATTGTATTCTACTACGAAAGGATCACCTTGAACTTTCATCAAGCCGAAAAAGATGAAGCCTTTGTAATCAATGCCGTCAGACTTCAGTCCCTTCACAGTAGGAATGATGATTTGGTTTTTCACCTTTTCCATGAATTCAGGATTCACAAATGGAACGGGTGAAATGGCACCCATACCGCCTGTGTTCGGACCGGTATCACCATCGCCAATGCGTTTATAGTCTTTCGCTTCAGGAAGGATTTTGAAAGAATCACCGTCGGTAATAACAAACATCGATACTTCAATTCCGTCCATAAACTCTTCAATCACCACGGTGTTGCCAGCCGAGCCAAATGAGGTGCCTGAAACCATATCGGATACGGTCTGGATGGCTTCCTGGATATCGCGGGTAATAATAACACCTTTCCCTGCGGCAAGGCCATCGGCTTTTATAACGTACGGTGGTTTCAAGGTGCGCAAGAAGGCTTCAGCCGCTGCCGCATTTTCCCGGGTGAAGCTCTCATATCGGGCAGTAGGGATTTGGTGCTTGTGCATAAAGCGCTTCGCAAAGTCTTTGCTTCCTTCAAGCTGAGCTCCCTTTTTCGAAGGACCAATAAATGTAACCTTGGAAAATTCAGGTTTCTGGGCGAAATGGTCAACAATACCTGCAACCAATGGTGCTTCAGGACCTACGACCACAATGTTGATTGCTTGCTGTTGAATGAAGGTACCAATGGCGTCAAAATCCATGGGGTCTATTCCCACATTTTCAGCAATGCCAGCGGTTCCGGCATTTCCGGGAGCAACAAACAATTTTTGCAGATTCGAGCTTTGGGCGAGCTTCCACGCTAAGGCGTGCTCACGTCCCCCGGAACCTAGAACAAGTACATTCATGTCTATGATGATTTGTCGCAAAATTAGCACTTTGAAATGGGCTGTCAACAGCATTTATCAACACAATTCCACGAACTTTCGGCATTCCTCGTACCTTGCACCATCATTTTCGACATGAAACTCTCGGTTGTCATCATTACATTCAATGAAGAGCGAAATCTCCAAAGGTGTTTGGAGTCTGTTAAAGACGTGGCTTCTGAGATCATTGTGCTTGATTCGTTTTCGACCGATAGCACCCGGGAAATAGCTGAGAAATACAGGGCTACGTTTGTTCAACATGCGTTTGATGGGCACATTCAGCAAAAGAACCGGGCGTGGAAACTCGCTTCCCATGAATGGATTCTGTCGCTAGACGCGGATGAGGCCTTAGACGCGGAACTGCAGCAATCAATTCGAAGAGCGGTAGAAGAAAATGATGCGCAAGTTGATGGCTTTACGATGAACAGACTGACCAACTACTGCGGAACGTTTATTCACCATTCAGGGTGGTACCCCGATACCAAACTGAGGCTCTTTAGAAAAGGCAAAGGGGAGTGGGGAGGAGTAAATCCACACGATAAATTTGAGGTTTTCAGTCAGAGGACCCATCACTTAAAGGGCGACATCCTTCATTATTCTTATTACACCCGGGAAGATCATTTAAAGCAGATTGAGTACTTTTCAGGTATCGCCTCTCGGGAGTTATACGAACGTGGAAAAAAGGTAGGTTGGGTGCATATTGTCGGGAAGGTGATTTTTCAATACCTCAAGAACATCTTGCTGCGACGAGGCTTTTTAGATGGGTCTGCAGGCTTTACCATCGCGCGATTGAGCGCTTATGCTACCTGGAGGAAATACACGAAACTGAAGGAATTGTACCGTGAAGGCTGAATTGAAACACATACTCATTGCACGCACGGATGGAATTGGCGACGTTGTGCTAACCTTGCCATTGGCCGCAGCTCTCAAGGAATTACTTCCAGGGGTTCAGATTTCGTTTTTAGGGCGAAGCTATACACAGCCGGTTGTTGCGTTATGTGCCTCGGTAGATTACTTTCTAAACGCAGATGATTATCCAACGGAAGAGGGTCTTGCTGGCGCCATGCGAAAACTTCAGGTAAATGCCATCTTGTGCGTGTTTCCTGAAAAACGAGTTGTTCGTGCCGCAAAGCAAGCGAGAATACCACTGCGTGTAGGTACAGGCCGGAGGGTGCATACATTTTTCAATCTAAATCGCCGATTGTGGTTTTCGAGGAAAAATGATTTCTTGCATGAGACGCAATACAACCTGAAGATGCTGGCGGGTTTGCAGTTGAAGGTGGATTGGACGATTGTGGATATAAGAACCAAGTATCATCTGCGGAAGCCCACTGAATTTCCCGAAGCAGCGAACTCCTTTCTGGCGGGGTCCAAGAAGATTATTCTTCACCCTAAATCGCATGGGAGCGCATTGGAATGGCCAGCGTCTAAGTACGGAGAGCTAACAAAATTGCTTCATGCGAGGGGGTGGAGCATTGCTATTTCAGGCACGCAGAAGGAATATGAGGCCATGCCTGCCGATTTCCCTTGGCACCTTTGTCACAACCTTATGGGGAAGCTTACTTTGTCCGAACTCATTTCTGTTATATCCGCGAGCGATGCGCTGGTTGCCGCCTCTACTGGTCCACTTCACATTGGGGCAGCTTTTGGAATACATGCTATAGGTTTGTATTCTCCCAAACGGCCAATTTTTCCGGAGCGCTGGGCGCCAATAGGACCAAAGGCGTCTTTTTTAGTGTGTGAGGAACATCCTGAAGATGGTCAGTTGCCGTTTTCTGCTGAAGAGGTGATGAGAGCACTTTCTTGGAGCTGACCTGAAGCGAAAAGTGCGATAAAGAAGGCAAAGAATGTAACACCGGCTTGTGTTTCGAGGGTGTCTTCGGTCAAGAAAGACAGCATCATAAGCACCGTAAACACCACGAATAAATAATGTTTACGTCCGTACCGACCAAAAAGTGACTTCAAGAATACCATCAAAAGTAACACGGGTCCGGCTACGCCAAAAGCAACCCAAAAAGTGAGGTATTGGTTGTGTGGTCTTAACCGAAAGTCGGGTAACAACTGGGTATTTATTTCTTCATAAGCCCTTTGCATAGATGATCCTACATCTCCTGTTCCGACGCCTAGCACAGGGTGTTGAGATATGATGTGGGTTGCAGCCCGCCAAAATTCAAAACGCTGAAAAATGCTGTTGCCACTCGGGTTGCCGCCGTTGAGGTAATTGTCGGTTTCGAAAAGAATTTTATCGACACGCCTGCGCATGCCACTGTGTTGTAGTTCAAGAATAGACGGAATGCCGGATTCTATGTTGTGAATGTCTTCGTCAGTGAGGCTGGCTACGCCATCAGCATCTTTGAGCAAACCCTTGGAAGTGAGGTAGCGAATGAGGGTGATGTTGAGCAGCTGACCGCGTCCATCGAGGCTGTCGAGGGGCATGTTACTGCGTGTGGGCCATGAACTATGCAATTCGCCCCAAGCAATGTTTCGCCAGATGTAGTGCTCATTTTCTCTCAGAAAATTTTCGAGGTTATGAGCGTATTCTTCTCCTTGTCTCGATCGCTGAAGGGGTATTTCGGCAGCTTCATCAACGTTGAAGTAATCGATGGCCAAACCACCGAAGACGGCTACAACAGCCATAGAACCTGTGGCAAGAAGCCAAGCGCCTGCCTTTCTGAGTTTTCTCGAGAAATGTAGGTGTTCAGAATGAAACAAAAAGATAAGGAACACCACAAAGCTAAGCATGAATCCGGTAACCGATTCGAGCGTCCATAAAAACCCGAAGTAAATGGCAACTGCCAGGAGGTAGTAAGGGTATTTTCTGATCTGGGGCAGGATGACAGCGAAGCCGAAGACCAACAAGACGCTAAAGCGAATGTGTGAAATGAAAACAGAGATGTCTCGTACGTTTTTCACTTCTTTCTCCCAGAGACCTGCGGGAATAGCCATGCATGCCAAAGCGGCAATAGCTGCACCTAGCAGTAAGAATTTTAGCATAAATCGCAATGCCGAGATGGGAAAACGCCTAGCGGTGAAAAACACCACAGGAAAAAGCAGAAGGGGAAGTTTAATTCGCAGGTCTCTCCAGCCATGACTGAGGTCATCAGTCCAAATCATGGCGATTGCGTGCAACAAGAACAAGCCGAGCAAGAAGTATAACCATGAATTTCTCAAGGCTCTTGACCAGCGCATTTTGAGCTCGACCTTGGAAGAGGTGAGGTGGTCTATAACCCATGCGCCAAGCAACCAGAAAGAGGCAATACTCATTAAAAGATTAGAGAACGACATTGCCACTGCCATGAAAGACAGCCCGATGCCATAGAGTATTACAACAGCCCGATCGATGGTCACGCGTTACTTCTTATCGGAGGGAGAGAGAATTGACGAGTATCTGTTGTTGAGCACGTCAAGGGCCGTGGTCACGAAAGGATCATTCGCCAAGGCGTAGCGTATAACGCCTTGTTGATAATAATAGCGACTGATAATTTCTTCTTCAAGGGTGAACTCGATTTGATCTCTGAATTTCACCAGGTCTCGTGAGCGTTCAGGAGAAATGCTCGCCTCCAGCGTTTTGAAGGCCTGTTCAGCCCCCTCATAATAACGTTCAGATTCGGCAACCTTTTTCAGTTCTTTGAGCAAGAGCTCCGTCTCCGTGTTATAAGAGAAGTCCTTTGACATGGCAAAAGCAACAAAGTCATCGTATTCGGAACCCAAATCGAAGCTTTCGGGTTCACTGATAGAGCTGTGTTCACGAGCGTATTTTGTAGCGTACTTAAAGATGATATAATTGGACATCAATCCATTGAGGATGTTGCTCATTTCTTCTTGTTCCACATCAACGTCGGGTGATATACCTCTTCCATCGTAAACGGTGCGTCCACCTTTGGTTTTGAAAGGTTTGATCAAAGAATCGGCAACCGCTTCAACGCCATTTTCATCTCTATGGGTGTAATCTAAGCGCTGAATACATCTACCGCTAGGGATGTAATATTTGGCAACTGTAAGCTTGAGCTTGGTGTTGTAATTTAAGTCTTTCGTTTGCTGCACCAGACCTTTTCCGAAGGTTGTTTTTCCAACCACAACCGCACGATCTAAATCTTGCAATGCACCTGATACAATTTCGGAAGCGGATGCCGAACCTTGATCCACCAGGACCACGAGTGGCATTGTTGGTAAAATAGGTTCGTCTAGCGCTGAGTGAACCTTATTCCACTCTTCTATTTTGCCTCGGGTACTTACTATTTCTTGTCCTTTAGCTACGAAGAAGTTCACAATATTAACGGCTTCTCGGAGCAATCCTCCTCCATTTCCGCGCAGATCGAAGATAAGTTGTTGCATTCCTTTTTGATCTCGCAGCTCGGTAATGGCCTTACGTACCTCCATGCTTGCGGTGTTGGTAAAGCTTCGCAGTTGAATGTAGCCCGTTTTATCATCGAGCATTCCGTAGTAGGGTACGTCGGGAATTTTGACTTCCATGCGTTCCACTTCAAACACCATTGGATTGCTTTCCCCTTCGCGTTCAACAGCTATTTTCACTTTCGTTCCCGGTTGTCCCTTCAAAAGTTCGCTGATTTCATCTTGGTTTTTACCGTTTAGTTCACGTCCATCGATGCTTAGCACCACGTCACCGGCTTTTATTCCGGCTTTTTGGGCGGCATATCCTTCGTAGGGTTCAGAAATAGTGATACGTCCGTCCACAGTATTGATCAAAGCGCCAATTCCACCGTATTGTCCAGTTGTCATGAATTGATAGTCTTCGATTTTGGATTCTGGATAGTAAACGGTGTAGGGATCCAGCGACTGCAGCATGGCGTCAATTCCGGTTTTCATGAGAGAGCCGGGTTGCGTAGGATCTACGTAATAGATATTCAGTTCTTTGTAAACATTGGTGAAGATTTCGAGGTTTTTGGAGATCTCGAAGTATTCATCGGCGGCAACAAATGCCGATGAGAGCAGGATAACCGGAGCCAGGATCCACAAAACGGCGCTGCGTAGGAATCTCTTCATAATTCTTCTTGATTGGTGTTCGTAGGTGGAAAAGTAGCGATATCTTCTTTCAAACGCTGACAGAGCGATGTTATTTTACGAGCAATGAGTTGGTGATTGGGTAATTCTTTCCCCACGAAGAGCCAAACCATAGCCAATTGGGTATTGCCTTCGGTTAAAAAGGTATAAACGTCGTTTTTCTGATGGCGCCACACTTCTCGCATCAAGCGTTTGATGCGGTTGCGATGGACAGCCCTTTTGAAATTTCGTTTGCTCACGCTCACAGCGCAGCGTGCAGGTACCTCTCGTGATTCTGATACAGGAAGATACAAAAGCATCATAGGGTATTCTTTGAGGGTTTTACCTTCTTTGAATACCGCGTCGAGGACTTTGCGGTGATAAAGCCTCTCGTGCTTTTGAAATCCGTTTGTTTTCATGATGCCAGTTTTCGAACCGACATCAGTCTTTGCCGAGCATGTAATTTTCGATGGCCATGGTCATCGATGGAGCCTTTGGATTTGGAGCGGCAACGTTAACGATCAAACCAGCTTCTTCTGCTGCAGCCACTGTAGTAGGGCCGAAGCAGGCAATGCGTGTTTTGTTTTGTTCGAAGTCAGGGAAATTCTTGAACAACGATTCAATTCCGCTCGGGGAGAAGAATACCAGCATGTCGTAATAAACATCAGACAGGTCAGATAGGTCGCTGCACACGGTGCGGTACATAGTAGCGCGTGTGTAGTTGATGTTGTTTTCCTCCAGCAGCTGTGGAATCGAAGGCTTTAGCAAATCCGAGCACGGTAAAAGGAACTTTTCACCTTTGTGCTTTTTGATGGAGTCCATCAAATCAGAAAACTTCAATGTACCGTGGAAAATCTTGCGCTTACGGTAGACGACATACTTTTGAAGGTAGTAGGCTGTAGATTCAGAAATACAGAAGTACTTCGTGGTATCAGGAACAGTGATGCGCAATTCCTGGCACATCCTGAAAAAGTGATCTACTGCATTGCGGGAGGTGAAGATCACCGCTCCATGATCAAGTATGTTGATTCTTTCTTGTCGAAATTCTTGCGAAGAGATGGGTTCTACATGAATGAATGGACGAAAGTCAATTTTCAAATTGTGCTTTTTCGCCAAATCATAATATGGAGATTTATCTGTAGCCGGCTTGGGCTGTGAGATCAGAATCGTGCGTACTTTTTCACCCATAATAATAGTACCGTTAGGTGGCTCTAAATCCTGACTTAGATGTGGTAAACCCCGTACCACGCCTTGATTAGGACTGCTAGAGGCAGGATTTCGAGGGTGCAAAGATACAAAATAATGTAGTAGAAACGAACTCCTTGTTGCAAAGCAGAGATTGCCCCTCTCCAGAGGCGAATTAGGTAGAAGCATAGATAAATGGCGATGCCAATGATCCATATCCATTCCTCGTTTTTCCCGATCGTAAGAGAGGTTCCTATACAAAGGGGAGTGAGCAGGATTCCGGTAAGAATAGTAAAAAGAAGTGTGTTTGCCCGGTACTCGCGGAGCAGATCGTTTTTTACACTGAGGCTACTGGCGGCTTCCATTACAATCAGTTTGAGGACGAACACCAAAAAGACTATGAGAAGAATCTGCAAATAGGCTTGCAGTCCTGTTGCCAACGTCATGTCAGCATCAGATTGAATGGCCAGAAAAAAGAACAATGCTATGTGAATGACGGATGGAATCCACATGATGAGCCAGTCTCTACCCCCTGGATATTCAGAATCGATGAGGTCAGGTCGAGCAATGCGGTAATTGAAAACCACGTTTCGCAAAAGTGTAAAAAAGGCAAATGACCTGACGCGTGTCAGGGTGATCGCTATAAGCATAAGGACAAACAGCCATGCCATCCAAGGCTCATACAAGCGATCTATGGTACGTACGACGGGTTCGTATCCAGAATTCATGTTGCGAAAGTCGCACTTTTTAGGTCATCAATTCAAAGATGCCCCAAGCGTAGTTACTGTCTTTTTAAGTAGTTGTGTTCCATCAGGAGTGAATGCTTCGAAAACCAGCAAATACACCCCGATAGGAGCCTTGCGCTGTTGCGCGTCGAATCCATTCCAAGCGATGGTTCCGCTGACGCCTAAGAGCTGGTTTTTTACGAGGCGATTTACTTCCAATCCGAATTGATCATATACCGTAATTGACCCCGTGTACCCTTCACTATCGAGCTCATAGCTGATTAAACAAACATCCTGGTAACCATCATTGTCGGGTGAAAACACTTCGGGTTCAGCGGAGAATTGTGCTACCGCCTCTGCCAAATTGAATTGACTGTTGGTTGTGCCGGGGGTGGCAAAGCCTATGATGCGTGAAGCGGAATGCCAATTGGTCGCATCTTGGGTAGGTCGGTTCGGATCAAGTCGCTCCAAAGAAACACCATCAGGATCATCGAGCAAAGGATAATGCATCTCCTCGCTGTAAGCAAACCGATCAATGATGTTGGATAAACTATCTGCTAACACTACGATGCCATTGGAATTCCCATACGAGGGTAAAGCGTCCATTCGGATGAACCGATCGCGGATGGAGGCTGGATAAAAGTCAGCAACCCCCGCTACAGAAGTTGTGAGCAAGGCGTATTCATTCGGATACAAAACGTAGGGCAAATCGGTAATCACATCGAAGTTACCTGGGATTAAATCTGATTCATCACCAAGTTGCCAGCCTTGCAGACTGATGTTTTTTCCAGAACGGTTGTAGATTTCCACAAAATCTGAACCCCCGGTGTAGGGGTTGAATAATACCTCGTTGATGACGACATCCTGCGCTTGAGCAGCCTCAGGAACGGCAAAACGACCGCTTAAGATGCCGCTATCATTGCCCCAACAATCCGTTAGATTGGAAACGCTGAGGGTGTAAATGGGTCCGATGGAAAAGGCTCCATCGAAGCGAATACGCAGCTGATTGCCACTCACCAGCACTTGATCAATAACAGAATACGGCAATTCAACGGTTTGATTGTCTTCATCCAATGTGACTTGATAGTTGCCCATCAAAGCTAAATCCGCATCCAATGGTTCGTTGAAAAAGCAATCAATCTGATCTGCTCCGGTCACCAAAACAACCATCAACTCAGGACCGATTTCATCCAAGCTGACATCATAGACGGAGTTCTCTAATCCTGCTGTGGCGCCCGTTGCAGAAGTGCTTGCGGTCCAATTGGATGCATCACTGCATGGGTCATTCGGATTGATGAGTTCGAGGCTATAACCGCCGTCTTCTTTTGCAGCATCACCGTACCATTCAATGCTATAGGTCACTTGATCGAGCAATTCCCCCGATGGATCATAAAGCGTTAAGGTTGTTCCGCTATTTGTTAAGCCCGGAAAACCTATAATCCCGGCAACATTTTCAAAGAAGATAAAATCAGGGAGACTGCTTTCTGCAGTGAGAATGTAGTAACCTCCGGGAGGAATAAGGCGTGTTTCAGTGAGGACACCGTTGTTCAAGCCGATACCTTTCAATTCAATCAACTCGTCGCTTTTGTTGAATAGCTCGACGTATTCCGAATTGGGTGAAGGCACTTCCGCGTCAGGGTCGGCCATAATTTCATTGATGATCAAATCACCGAAAACGGGGATGGCACCGCGCAAGAGTGTGAATTCGAGCGCTGAGCTGATGGTGTTACCCGAACAGTCGCGGACACCGTTTACCTGCAGTTGATATGGTTCTCCGATGGTGAATGCTGTGTTAAATTGGATGAGCAATCGGGTATTCGCGTTTTCGAGAATGATATCGCTTACACCGAGATCCGGACTGATTTCAATCGCCAGTTGGCTGACATCTGCATCGAGGGACTCATTGAAATCGATGTAAACACTTTGGAAATCAGGGTATTCAAGTGTTTGCGCCACAGGGGCGATGACGTCTGGAGTGTCATTGAAGGTGCTATTCACAGCCCCGGGTGTACCTCCTTGAAAAGAAGTGCTGGCGGTCCAGTTTTCAAAACCTGAGCAGGTAGCAAAGGGATTGATTCTTTCGAGCGTAACACCTCCTTGGGCGAGGAGAGAGCTTCCATACCAATCATCAGTGTAAGCTACGATGTCGATGATATCGCTATCAGCAGACAAAAGAGTCAAACTATCCCCGGTGTTAGAAAGGGCGGTGAAAGAGGGGATTCCGAGCACATCACCGTAGGACTGGAAAGCAGCTACGTTGTTTTCATCGCAGAGAATCACAAATCCACCAGCTTGCAGGGCGTAGTCGGGAAGCGTTTTCTCGGTGGTGGTATTCACAAGAACCCAGTTATTGAGAGCGATGGCTTCATTGGTGGTGTTGAAAAGTTCAAGGAATTCAGCATCCGGAAGGCCAATCACCGGACTTGGGTCGGCAAGCAATTCATTGATGACAACATCACCGAGATTCACCGGTACCGATTGAAAATACATGAAGGGAATTTCTTGCTCTGGCAAAGGGTTTCCAGAAAGGTCAGTGATTCCTGACAGTTGCAGGTTGAAGGTCGTATTTGCAGGGAAGGCGCTAGCGAAGTTAAGGGTATAGGTGTTTCCTGAGCCACTCGCTGAGAGCGGGTTTCCTATGCCAGATACGAAATAAGAACCAACAGCGTTTGCACCGAGAACATCTTCAGAAAATGCGATTTGGAGCGTTGAGGGATCCAAGACTTCTAGTGAGAGGACTTCTGGCGGGGTAGAGTCAACGACAGGTGCGCCATAATAAACATCGTCAAAATAGCACTTGTTGGCATTGGATGCCGTGTAGGTGCTGACCATTCCGCAGAAGAATCCAGTGGAATAAGTTGCATCTTGTGCGGAGGCTTCATTTACAAAATCTGTCCCTCCAGTATAATCAACAGAGAGTGACCAGTTTCCAGCGTCATCACGCGTAACTTTCACGCGAACTTCAAATGAGGATGCGATGCCACCATCCGAGCCGCTGGCGAGCAAAACAGGGGCGTCGCCAAGGTTGTCATCCCGGTACAAACGAACAGCATCGAGGGATCCTGATTCACCAAAGAGTAAGAAGTAGCCATTGGCGCCTAGGCTTTGGCTTCCGGAATAGCTCAAATTTTGAATGGCAGAACTGAGGTAAAAACGGCTATAGTTGTTGGCTGATCCAGCAAAGCTTTGTTTCACCCATACTTGCCACTCGCGGTTGTTGAGGTTTCCATTTCCAAGCGGTGTAGACAGGTAGGCTTGTCCTGCGGCCACATCATTGGTTTGTACTTGCTGTGAGGAATTTACGATGTATAGAGCCTCAGTTCCTGACCATGTCGGGTTTATGGAAAAATCTCCATCCGAAAAATCATCATTTACTTGCGCCTGAAGGAGTGACGCGTGCGAATAGAGGAAAAGTATCAGCGCTGAGAGGTAAGGCTTCATTTTACGTGGATAGTAAGGAGTCGAAATATACTACTTTTGCGGTGTCTCGTGGTTAAGAAAACAGGATGATTTTATGACAACAACTTTGAAAGTAGCGGTAGTTGGAGCCACCGGAATGGTGGGGCGAAACATGTTGAAAGTTCTTGAGGAACGGAGCTTTCCGGTAGCGCAACTTTTACCGGTAGCATCGGAGCGATCGGTAGGGTCTACCATTCAGTTCGCAGGAAAAGAGGTATCAGTGGTATCGATGGAGCAGGCGATAGATGCGAAGCCGCACCTTGCCCTATTCAGTGCAGGTGGTGATACCAGTTTGCTGTGGGCACCGAGATTTGCAGAGGTAGGTTGCACGGTAATCGACAACTCGTCGGCTTGGCGAATGCATCCTGATAAGAAATTGGTGGTTCCGGAAGTAAACGGACCTGTATTGACAGATGAGGATTTGATTATAGCCAATCCGAACTGTTCTACCATACAATTAGTGATGGCACTCAAGCCATTGCACGACCGCTACCAGGTCAAGCGAGTGGTGGTTTCTACCTATCAATCTGTTTCAGGTACAGGAAAGGCAGCATTGGATCAGTTGGAGATGGAGCGCAGAGGGGAGGATGGTAAGATGGTTTATCCGTATCCGATTGACCGTAACTGCATTCCTCATTGCGACATCTTTCTGGACAACGATTACACCAAGGAAGAAATGAAGCTCACGAACGAGACGTGCAAGATACTGGGTGATGATCGAGTGCTGGTGACAGCTACGGCTGTGCGGGTTCCGGTTACGGGAGGACATTCTGAGTCAGCGAACGTTGAGTTCGAAAAATCCTTTGAACTTCAAGATGTACGACGAGCGTTGAGCGATTTTCCTGGGATTCGTGTGCAAGACAATCCGGAAGTCAAGAGTTATCCAATGCCCTTGTATGCATCAGGAAAAGATGAGGTATTTGTGGGACGCATTCGCAGAGACTTCACCCGAGAGAACACATTAAACATGTGGATTGTTGCGGATAATTTACGAAAAGGCGCGGCAACCAATGCGGTGCAAATTGCAGAGTATCTAGTGGGTCAGGGTCGTTGGTCGAGTGCAGTCCAATAAAAAACCCCTGTTTCCAGGGGTTTAGAAGCGCTGCATGGTCGAGTTGGTGTTGGACTCATGGTTGGATTACCGAAGGGGCAACGCGAACCAAGCAGCAGCCGGGATTCTAGTTGATTCCGCCGAGGTTGTATGAAATAGACACAAAGTAGCTTGTGCTTCTAACGTTGTGGGTAAAGCTAACATCACCTCCATTGACAGCTTGGCTGTCTTCCACGCGGTCTCCTACTTCATAGCCGGCCTTCAGTTTTGTAGCCGGGCCAAAGGACATGCCACCTGAGATACAAAAACGTTGTTGGCGACCAAACATGAGAGAACCGCCCGCAAGGAGGGTAACCTGATCATTGTTGAGTTGTGCCCCAACCGCGAAGCCCGGTTGAAAGATCCATCCAAATCGTGGGTAGACATGCATGAGCGTAGAAACCCCGTAATCAGCGGCTTCTGAGAGGTCTTGTATCACGCCGGTGGTAACTGAAACGGTATCATTTACATTTTCAGTATTTACATCGACATACGCGTATGATTTGGTGTTCAATCCATTCATGGAAATTCCGGCGCTGAAATCGATTTTCCAGCCTCCTTTGGCATAAAAGCGATACGGGGTGGCATTCACAGCCTGTTTTCCAGAGAAGAACTGCAAGTTAATGCGGTCGTAGTCTTGCATTTGAATAGGTGCGAAGTACGTTGTTGTATAGTTGGTCATTTTGGAATACATGAGTTGAATGGACGCCGCATCAGCGACCATTTTTTCCCGGTTTTCTTTTGAATCGATGGAGTATTCTTCCAGTTTTCCGGAAAGCTCAAGCGCCCAGTTTTTCCACCCGGATGCTGATTTGGCGGCACCTGCTAGGAGCGGATATTTCTTAATCATAGCATCCAGTTCACTCTTGAGGATAGCCGCGTCAGGAGCCAGAGGCAAGGCTTTTGCTTCTTCGAATTTCTTTTCCATCTCATCCTGCAAAGCAGTGAGATCAAAGGCTTGCTGAACCGCTTTGAGTTTTTTGATGTCGCCATGGTATTTTTCAATCACAGCTTTTGCGGAATCGGAACACGCTTCGAAATTATCAGCAGAATAGGGTTGATTGGCGAAGTCCATCAAATCGGTTTTCATTTTACTCAACCACTTATTTGACTCACTTGACCAGATGGTGTTTTCGATTTTTGAAGGAACAGTAATTGGATCAATCTTCGGACAAGGTTCGTTCAAAATGCCTTTGGGAATGATGCCGCTCTCTTGCACGGCATTTTCTGTTGTTTGTTCCGAGTCGACGCTTTTTTCTTCTACTGCATCGGTTGCTGCCTGCGGTGTTTTGATCATTGCAGCCAGCCAATCCTGAGAGCCTTCGAGGTTAAGGTTTTCGAAATTGTACTTCAATGACAGGGAGTCGCGAATGGGGTTGAAGTTCGTAACATCCAGGTGCATTAGGTTATTGACCCCCAAGCGCAGTTTGCGGTTATGGAGTGGCTTCCACGTGCCTTTTTGAGTTCTTTTGTGAATGCAAATCGATTGAGCTTGGAAGTCGTACACCATACGGTAGGGCTGGTACCCATTCTTCACGGTGCAGTCATCCGTGCAGGAATTTGAAGTTTCACATTCACCTACCACTTCATCGCATGCTGAAGCTAAATAGAAGATCAATTTTTCGCCATTCATAATAAGTGAGTCGTTGCAAAGTGAAGTGTTAAGGACTGAGCGGTAGACCTTATCACCTTTTCTAAACTGCAAGCGCACCTTGGCGGGCAGTGACTTGGTGTTGCGTACTTTTTTGCATTCGAAGTCGAGCATTTCAGCCGAAATTGGCACAGAGCTGTACACAAACCATGAGTTGCAGGAGAGTGTAGTTGTTTTAGTTGAATCGGCCTTGATGAGAATCTGGGAGGAGTCTTCACCAGTCATTTTTACCTTATACTGGGCTGATTTATTTTTGGCGGTTGATTTGTCACCCGATGACTTTACACCTTGCGCGTGGGCCCAAACAGCGCTAACAACAAAAAGCAAACAGAGCGTGAGTTGCTTTGAAAGTGAACAATAGGATTTCATGTTATATGGTTTTGGTTATACATGCGTTGAACGTATTCGACAGCATCACAAAGCAACTGCAAGAACATGAAAATCAGCCTGTAACAAAATACAGCAGACGCCCTGTGTTTTTTCACAGGTAGCATAAAGGCACAATGCTCGAACTTTGTGTCAAACCAAAAAATTAATGATATGCCTATTTACATTGATCAATTGCCGGAACAGCAGGAGCTAATGCCAACGAGCAGTTCTAACGGTATTATTTCCATGTGGGAGTATGCCAAAGGATGGTATGACTTAAACATGTTTTTCAGAGATGGAAATTTCAATTCTTTGGGTCAGCGACTTTTGCTACCCTGGAATGTCTTTTCAGCTTGGGTGACAAAGGAGTGCTCAGATAATGGTATTCCGGCAGATAGAGCCGTCGTTTGTTTATTTCATGGCATGCGCGATGGAAATTTGGTAACAGGCTTGAGTGTTATTCCTGCAGGAGCAACACTTGTTCGTGGTGTTAACATTTCCATCCCAACAGGCAATACACCTAGCCATGAAATTACACCAAGCGGCTCAACAGTTACTCAAAACGGCACCGTGGTGCCCACACATGTCATAGCGCCTGTTTCAAGTTGGACATCGGAAAGACAAAGTTATATGAGTTCAGTTCGAGCGCATAAAAGTCCGGCACTTCCATCAACCCTTAATTTTCAACCGCTCGATGGAAATGATCCTTTGATAGTGATGTTTCCATGGGAATTGGAAATAAAGGTATTGGCTCAGCAGAATTCGGCCAACGCAAACAGCTACTTGGTCATATCTGACTTTTGTCCGTTTGTTTCTCCTGGCAACCGTCCAACTGTTTTTCATGCTGAGTATTATCACTCCAAATCTTTGAGCATCGCTCAGTTCAATGGCGCTGTGGTGGTAGATCGGTTGGCTCCGATGAATTCCGTTTCCCTCGTTCAATTTACCAACAACGGTTTGGATTATGGCAATCTTTGTCCGCCGCTTTGCGATGCAGTAAAGTTTTAATGCAATGAGAATTAGTACCTTCACTGCATGTGGTGGTTTTCACAACTGAAAAATCTGGTGGTCATTGTGCCATTCGTTCTCTGGTTGTTCTTGCCTTTGCGCAGGAGTGCTTGGAGGGGGTGGCTTGGTTCACATTTGATCCTAGTTGTTGTTGTTGAAGGATTGGCTTGGTGGATGAGGAGACTATCTGAAAACAACCACATGGTCTACTTATTCTACGCCTTGGTTGATTTTGTGATCATTCACATGGTGTTATTTCGATTGACACGCTCGGAACCTTCGAAAAATGAAATGAAGCTGGCGGTGAGTCTACTAACAGTGTCTCTGTTGTTTGTTTCGCTCACATTCATTGAAGCCACGCATGTTTCAATGAGCCACTTCATTTTATTTTCAGCGTTCACCTTTGCTTTGCACGGGTTTGTTCGCGTTTATTCATTGAGTTTGCATACAGACACCCCTTTGTTGCAGTCGGGTGGATTTTGGATTGGGGCTTCATTTATAGTGGCAGCCACCTTTGACGTTCCTTCGTTGGGATTGGGGGTTCACTACGCTTCGAGCAATCCGGAATTATCTCGCAACATACTTGTGGTGCACGATGTAGGAATTGTGTTGCACTATCTTTTATGTTCGGTGGGATTGGTTGTAGAACGAAATAATATTCGAGGAATTGAAAGAAGAGTATGACATTCTTATCGTGGTGATCATCGTTTCACTGATACTTCTCATCATGGTATATTTTGTTTTGGTTGTGATGGTGAATAGCCAGCGATCACGTTGGAAGCACGAAGCGGAGAAGGTGGCATTGGAGCACAAGCGATCTTTGGAGGTGGAACGAGCCGGAAAAGAAGCCGTTCAGAACACTTTGAATGAAGTGGGTAGAGAGTTACATGATAACGTGGGTCAGCTGCTAACCGCTGCGCAACTCGGAATCATGAATCACTTTGGGGACAGGGTTGACGGGGATGTCAAGTTGAAAGAAATAGTAGAGTTGTTAGAAGAAAGCATTGATGAGGTAAGCAGGATGGGTCGAGCTATGAACAGTGATTTTTGGAAGACCCGTGATTTATTTGAGGCGATAAACATTGAAGCACAGCGGTTGGAAAGGTTGCGTTTGTTTGTAGTTCATCTAAAGCAAAAAGACTTCAGCGATCAGCTATCAGAACAAGAGAGAACCATGTTGTTTCGAGCATTTCAGGAAGTGATTCGGAATGCGATGAAACACTCAAAAGCTCATGTAATAGAGATTTCAATGCAATCACAGCCATTTCAATTGATCATTGCTGACAATGGAGTGGGTTTTAGTCTTGAAAATGAGCATCGTTTTAGTGGTATAGCGAACATCAAACATAGAACCTCATTGGTGGGAATCGAAGCAGAAGTTGAAAGCAACGCTCAAGGTACCACCTGGAAATTTACCAAGTCATGAAGTATACCATCGCCATCGCCGACGATCACCATATTGTTCGCGCCGGAATCGTGGCAGCAATCAACAATATGGCAGATTTTGAAGTCATTATCGAAGCGGCCCATGGGGAAGAGTTACTTGCGCTGCTTCAGAGCAATGCTGCTCCAGATATTGCTGTGATCGATTTACACATGCCAATAATGGATGGATTTCAAGCCATATCGCGCATCGGAGAGGAATACCCTGAAGTTAAGACCTTGGCATTGACAGTAGACGCTTCAGAAGACGCACTTATTCAAGCCATACGCGCTGGTGCCAGGGGATTTGTGCGGAAAAATGCACGTCCTGCCCTGCTGAAACTGGCCTTAGATTCCATTATAGCTACTGGCTATTTCCACAATGAGGATATACACAGCACATTGATGCGTAATCCTGCTCTTAAGACACGTGAGGAGCGATCGAGGGAGGAGGTTTTAAGTCGAATAACAGATAGGGAGCTTGAATTTTTGCGACTGGTATGTAATAAAGAGGAACCTACATACGAGCAAATTGCGGATATGATGGGGATAACCAAGCGCACAGTTGATTATTACAGGCAGGAGTTGTTCGAGAAATTCGAGATCAAGAGCAAGGTGGGATTGGTTTTGTTTGCCATTGAGCATAAGCTGCTGTAGCCATTGAATTGTTGCAACGGAAGCCCTACCTTCGGGCAATGCAAAAGATATCGATTGTATTATTCCTGGTTTTAAGCTTCGCAGGATGTAAGGAAGTGAATGTTGAGATTCCTGCAGGCGAAACTGCAG
>JBJOIB010000379.1:0-4351 GCA_046047375.1 Bacteroidota bacterium | reverse complement strand
TGTGGTGGTTACCGACATGTACACGGGACTGTTCATACTTCGTCCTCGGGTAGCCGATGCTGACTACCTCATTGAAGTTCAAGACGACCAAGATGTGGCTGCTGCATCCGTTTACATCAATCATGCGGCTGAAAATATTGAACTTTTAATCAACGACTTGCCGGTAGGTGTTTCGGCTATCATCGGTGCACTTCAAGCTCCCGGCGAAACGGCGATTACGTTGGAAGGACTCGAGCAATTGGCACCGGGTGACTATCCGTTCTCTTATTCGTTATCGTATGATCAGGAGTTGCGCATTTTTGATGGGCTGATTCGGGTGAATAACGTGGTTGCTCCATTCATCGCGCAACTAGCGCCAACCACCGGAGCTGTTTTACCTGAGCAAACAGTAACGCTCGAATGGTCTGATAACTTCAACGCAAGCGATTACCACGTCATTGTTGCTTTCGAAACAGAGGACTTGTCTAATGTGATTTTTGAAACTGATCTTACTGAGAACTCGGTAACTATTCCTTTCGACCTTCCTAACGGAATCTATTACTGGACGGTATCTGGCAGTGGCTTGTGCGATACGTCAGGAGAATCAACCACTGGTTCGTTCAGCGTGAATTGGGTGAGCGTAGACGAATTGGCAGCAGAGAAATTCTATGCATTTCCGAACCCAACGCAAGGCCAGCTCACAATCGTTAACAGTGGCGAACAACTCTCATGGAATTTGTCTGATGAGTTAGGAAGAGTGGTATTGTCTGGCAGCTTGCCGGCGAAAACCTCAGGCACCATCGATATGGGCGGCTTGGCCAATGGCGTGTACATTCTGTCAGACATGAATGGTAAACGCACTCGCGTGGTTAAGCAATAGGTTGTTGTGGTAAAAAGCGCTTGTAAAAATGTGCCACTCCGAACCCTGCAATGAGGTGCCATACACCCCACCAGGCAAGGATGAACGACATAGGGCCGTTGCCATCGAAGAAATTGAAAACGATCACTAAGCCCAGCGCTGTATTCTGAATACCAGTTTCTAAGCTGATTGTCTTTCGGTCGGTGATTGGCAGTTGAAACACACGGGCTGTTCCATATCCGCCGAGAAAGGCGAGAAGATTATGCGCTGCCACAAGCATAAAAACACTACCGATATGCTGTGTGAATTGATCGAGATTGGCATGTAAAGCAACCCCGATAAACAAGGCTAAAATGGCAAGTGATACTCGCTGAAAAAGTCGGTTTACGCGGCTTGTGAAAAGTGGGAAACGCGCTGAGGTTAACATGCCCGCTAATGCCGGAATCACGATGATAAGCAAAATGGATACGAAAGTTTCCCAGAAGGGAAGATCGAAGGAGGCTTCTTTGTTGCTTCCTAGTAGCAGGGCGATGGCGGTGAAAATGAGCGGCGTAGTGATTACGCTAGCTAATGACGAAATGGTTGTTAAGGTAACACTGAGCGCGATGTTGCCACGAGCCACTAGACTGAAAAAATTGGAGACATTTCCGCCTGGACAAGCAGCCAACAGCGCCATGCCCATAGCAATGCCCGGCTCAGGTTTTAACAGCAGAATGAGTAAGATGGTGATAAGTGGCAAAACAACCAGCTGACTGATCAGTCCGGCGGTTACCGACCGCGGATTGGTGAGTGTATACCTCAAGCTCTGCCAATCCATGTTCAGGGCCACGCTGTACATGATAAAGGCTAAGCAAGCGTTCAGAAGAAAAAGGCTTCCTTCATCAAAGTTCAGCCTTACTGCCTCAAGTGTTCCCATCGAGAAGACGTCTTAATTCTTCAGAATCGGTGCGCTCAATACGTCCTTCCCGCGCTAGCGAGATAGACCCGTTTTCTTCCGAAATCACAATCACTAAAGCGTCTGTTTGCTCTGTCAAACCTAGAGCTGCACGGTGGCGCATCCCCATGCCTTCGGGTAAATCTTCGTTTTCAGAAACGGGTAATATTCCACCCGCACTTACAATTCGGTAGTTCGAAATCAAAACAGCTCCGTCGTGGAGCGGACTGTTTTTGAAAAAGATGCTTTCGAGCATGGTTGAGCTCAATGCCGCATCTACTATACGAAAAGACCGAATGTACCCAGATACATCCGATTTTCGTGAAAGTACGATCAGAGCGCCTGTTCGGCTCTGCGCCATTCTTTTGCAGGCCTTGATGAGCTCATCAATTTCATAACGGTATCCAGGCTCATCGCTGCTGGGGAACCACCGCTGAAGCCATCCCGAACGGGAACGAAGAAAATCACGGTTTCCAATGAACAAAAGGAATTGCCTTAGTTCTTGCTGAAACACAATCATGAGGGCGATAACTCCAACACCTATAAACTGTCCGAGAATTTCCCCAAGCATCTTCAATTGCAGGGCAGAAACGAGCTTCCAAAGCAAATAAATAAGGAGAATGCCGAAAAAGATCTTCACGGCTACCGTTCCTTTAGCAACCCTGTAAAGCTGGTACAAGATCAATCCCACCAAGAGTATGTCGAGCACATCAATGGTGGTGATCTTAATAAATGCGGGAACGATCATTACATGCATGAGGCTGTAAAGCTAACGATTTTGACAGCTTCTACGGCTTCCTTTACATCGTGCACCCGCAAGATGCCCGCGCCTCTGGATAGAGCCAAACAATGAACTGCAGTTGTTCCGTTCAAGGCACCTTCTGCATTTTGGCCTATAACTTTTTGAATCATAGACTTTCTTGAAACACCTGCCAATACCGGTTTTCCGAGCGTTGCAAAGTCTGATAGACGGTTGAGCAGTTGATAGTTTTGCTCCAAAGACTTACCAAATCCAAATCCGGGATCCAGTGCGATATCGCTTATTCCTGCAGCATGCAATAATGCTATCTTTTCAGTAAAAAACCGATACACTTCCGTCACAATATTGCCCTCAAAAATCGATTGCTGCATGGTTTCCGGTGTGCCACGCATGTGCATCAAAATGTAGGGCATACCCAATTCGGCAACTGTTGGAATCAACAGGGGGTCAAGCATGCCGGCCGAAACATCATTGCAAATGTCGGCTCCAGCCCCATGAGCAGCCTTCAATACCACTGACCGAAAGGTATCTACACTAATTAAGATCGCAGGAAACTCTTTTCGGATTGCCCGAATCGCTTGCTCCACACGCTGAATCTCCGTTTCTTCATCAACGAGTTGGGCACCCGGACGTGTTGATTGACCTCCAATATCGATTATGGTTGCTCCATCTGCAATCATCAACCTGCATTTTTCGATGATCTGCGATTCTTGAACCACCCGCGATGGGTCGTAAAAAGAATCAGAAGTGATGTTCAATATTCCCATAACACATGGGAGAGCGAGCGTTGTAAGCTCATCTCGTCGACGAAATGTCCATTCCATAATTGGATTGCTTATCTTTCGACCCGAAAGTTAGCACGATTCCCATGTCAGACACCAATAAGCAATACGATGAAGTGGTGAAGATCTGTAAAGATCTGTTTGTGAAGAAGATGCATGATTATGGTACCGCTTGGCGTATACTGCGTACATCTTCCCTGACCGATCAGATTTTCATCAAGGCAAACCGCATTCGAACGCTGCAAGAAAAGGGCGTTAGCAAGGTAGGAGAGGGCATTGAAGATGAGTTCATTGGGATCATCAATTACGCTGTCATGGCGCTCATTCAGCTTGAGTTGGGCAACGAAGGCCCGCTGGAATTAGAGCCGGCAATGGGGGAGGTGCTTTACAACAAATACATCGGTATTACGAAAGATTTGATGCAACGAAAAAACCATGACTACGGGGAAGCCTGGCGAGACATGCGTGTAAGTTCATTGACGGATCTTATTCTCATGAAATTGCTGCGTGTAAAGCAAATTGAAGACCTAAAGGGAAGAACCATGGTGAGTGAAGGCATTGATGCCAACTACATGGACATAGCTAACTACGCCATCTTCGCGATGATTTTGATGAAAGAAGGGGAGGGCTGTTAATCGCTTGTTAACCCATAGAATGATACCAAAGACTCGAGTTATTTTCGCAAAAAACAAACTATGAAAGCATTGATAACGATAAGCAGAATCATCGTAGGATCTTTGTTCATTGTGTCAGGATTGATCAAAATGAACGATGCCCTGGGATTCATGTACAAATTGGAAGAGTACTTTGAACCAGGTGCCCTCAACCTACCCGGATTAACGGATTTTGCGCTGCCTCTGGCCGTATTTATTGTTATTGCTGAGGTGCTCCTCGGTGTTGCTATTTTGGTTGGGGCTCTCCCTAAATTGACCTCCGCGTTAACCTTGGTTTTAATGCTGTTCTTCACCTGGTTAACCTACTATACTCACAATTGCGATCCGTTCGGGGTTACAACCATTACCAATGAGCTGGGAGAA
>JBJOIB010000378.1:0-3489 GCA_046047375.1 Bacteroidota bacterium | reverse complement strand
ATAAAGATGCAGCATTAAACCTTTTCGTAATTTCGAGTCAAACAGCAACTTATGCGCAAACTGATGTTCCTTTTGCTCCCGTTAACCTCGTTCGGGCAGGTTGACTATTACTTTCCCCCAGTATCAGGGGATGAGTGGGACACCTATTCGTTCGAAGATGTTGGCTGGTGCGATGACCAACTGCCTGCCTTGCTTAACTACCTCGATGAACAAGCAACCAAGGCTTTTATCGTAACCGTCGACGGAAAAATCGTGATTGAAGAGTACTTCGGAACCTTTACGGCTGACAGTGTGTGGTTGTGGAATTCGGCAGGTAAATCGCTGACCTCTGTCTTGGTTGGTATCGCAGAACAAGAGGCACTCCTCAATTTAGATGACCCAACTTCAGACTACTTAGGACAGGGTTGGACCAGTTGTGGTTCAGAAGACGAAGACCTCATCACCATTAGGCACCAACTCATGATGACTTCGGGGCTGGATGATGGCGTGGAAGACCCTTACTGTACCGATCCCGCCTGCCTTACCTGTATTGCAGCACCCGGCGAGCGCTGGGCCTACCACAACGGCCCGTACACCAACCTCGATGGCGTTATTTCTGCAGCTACCGGAATGAGCCTGAACATGTGGGTTTTTAACCGTATTACCCAACCAACTGGAATCACTGGTGTTTTCTTTCCCTTTGGCTATAACAATGTGTTCATCAGCAAACCTAGATCACTCGCCCGGTTTGGCTCGTTGGCGCTGAACCAAGGCAATTGGAATGGCACACAAATCGTTAACAGTACCTATGCCCAAACCATGGTGCAACCCTCCCAAAACCTCAATGAATCATACGGTTACTTATGGTGGTTGAACGGACAAGATTCGTTCATGCTGCCTGGTACACAGTTCGTTTTTAACGGCTCAGCCATGCCTAACGTTCCCGATGATGCGTATGCCGCTTTGGGAAAAGATGGTCAAATTCTGCTCGTAGTACCTTCCATGAATCTCACCATGGTTCGAATGGGTACGTTTGCAGACAATTCCCTTTTGATATCGAACATCTTGGCCAACAACATCTGGCCATACCTCGAAGCACTCATGTGTGTGAATGTGGATGAGAGCGCAACACCCAACATTTACGTGGCTCCCAACCCATCACACGGGCAATTCACCATCGCCGGTGTTTCCGGCAACCCGAAAACAACCGTGTTCGACATGGCCGGACGAAAAGTGCACGAGGGTGCAGGAACGCAACTCAGCCTAGATCATTTGCAAGCTGGAATATATTTTCTGCATGTTGAAGGTTCTATGCTCCGCATTGTGATTGAATAAAGTACAACTTTGTATCTTGCACCATGCTTCCTGAAGACAAAAGTCAATTGCGGGTTGGGGTATTAGGTGGTGGTAGCTGGGCAACCGCCATCGTGAAAATGCTGTGCAACAACAGAGACCGCGTAAACTGGTGGATGCGCAGCGAAAGCGCCATTGAACACTTGCGCAATTTCGGCCACAATCCAAAGTACATCCAAAGCATTGCCTTTGACCTGAACAAGGTGCACCTCAGCAGCAACATGCAAGAAATTGTTGACGCTTCTGATGTGATCGTCATCGCTATTCCTTCTGCCTTTCTGGATGACACCATGAAAGCGCTTCGGCCAAAAGGCATGGAAAATAAGATACTTTTCTCCGCCATCAAAGGGATCATTATTCAATACGACTCAATCCCTGCAAGATACCTGCATAAGGAATTCCGCACACCCTATGAAAACATCGGAATCATTGCAGGGCCGTGCCACGCGGAAGAAGTTGCCAGCGAAAAACTCTCCTACCTTACCCTCGCTTGTCCTAACCTCGATAACGCCGCCATCATGGCTGATTTGCTCGAATGTCGGTACATCAAAACCTCCATCAGCGAGGATGTATTTGGAACGGAGATCAGCGCAGTACTCAAAAACGTTTATGCGGTAGCAGCTGGAATTTGCCACGGTCTTGGCTATGGAGATAACTTTCAAAGCGTGTTGATTTCCAACGCCATACAAGAAATCAAGCGATTTGTAGACGAAGTGCATACCGTTCACCGGGATGTAAAAACAAGCGCGTATTTAGGTGATTTGCTTGTGACGGCCTACTCTCCTTACTCCCGCAACCGCACTTTTGGTACCATGGTAGGAAAAGGATATTCCGTAAAAGGTGCGATGATGGAAATGAGCATGGTAGCAGAAGGATATTACGCCGCAAAGGGCATCCATGAAATGAACACGCGCTTTCAGGTTGATATCCCCATCGCTGAAGCCGTATACCGCATCCTGTACGAGAAAATTTCTCCTGTCATCGAAATGCGGCTGCTCGCAGATCAGCTCAGCTAACACACGTTTGTTTCATTCTGCTTGTTAAGCAAAAAAATGTGCTGTACCTTAGAGGGTTGAGCGAACTTTTCTGCCTTCATTAACGTCTTCTCTTTGCATGCTTCGCAACGCACAAATATGGTTGTTCCTTTCCTTGCTTTCTATCTCTGTGAGAGCTCAAGATTTGCGCTTCACAGAAAACCGCGGACAGTGGGAGGAACAAGTGCTATACAAGGCGGAAACAGGTTCAGCTGTGGTGTGGGGTGAACCCGATGCACTCACGTTCTTGATTACTGAGAATGGTATGCCCCTGGCGAAACACCCTATGCCCGATACCGGACTTTGGAGAGCACATGCTTACCGAATGCATTTCATAGACGCCGATGGGACGTTCGAAGGTCAGCGTCTATACCCAGACGTTGCAAACTACTTCATTGGTAACGATACCCTTCGCTGGGCTCGAAATGTGCGTCATTACCATCGGGCAAGCACCAAAGATTTGTACGAAAACATTGATCTGGTGGTTTATGGCAATGAGGGGCGATTGAAATACGATCTGGTAGTGCGTCCGGGAGGAAATCCATCTCAGGTGCGCATACACTATGAAGGAGTTGAAGTCCCCACCATCGTGGATGGAAAACTGCAGATAGTTACAAGCGTAGGACAAGTTGTTGAACAACGACCCTTTGCCTATCAACTCAATGGAACGCAATTGGAAGAAATCCCTTCCAGGTTTCGTATCGACGGAAACGATGTTGTATTTGAAGTGGATGACTACGATGTCTCTCGCAACTTGATCATCGATCCAGAAATCATCTTCTCCTCCTACATTGGCGCTTCAGCGAGTAATTTTGGCTTCACTGCCGCGAATGATCCCGATGGAAATCTTATAGCCGGCTCCTTGATTTTCCAAGCAGGATACCCCACCACCCTTGGAGCCATTGAGACAAACTTCAGCCTTGTGCTCAATGGAAATTGCGACGTGGGAGTAAGTAAATTCAGTGCTGATGGAACCCAACTCGTGTATAGCACCTACTTGGGTGGAAGCGGAGTAGAAATGGCCCACAGCATTGTTTGTGACGACGATGGTAATTTTATTGTAATGGGCACCACCGGCTCCCCGAATTTCCCTACCACTGCTGGAGCCTATCAACAAAACTTA
>JBJOIB010000377.1:0-3252 GCA_046047375.1 Bacteroidota bacterium | reverse complement strand
GGCGATACCACCTGCAATATTCGGCGTGCCGGCCTCGAATTTATATGGTAAATCATTGACAGTAAAGCCGGTATACGACACGCTTCGAATCATTTCACCGCCGCCTCGAAAAGGTGGCATGGCCTCAAGTAGCTCGCGTTTGCCGTATAACACACCAATTCCGGTCGGGCCGTATAACTTATGTCCTGAAAAACAGTAAAAATCACACCCCAGCATCTTTACATCCACCGCAAGGTGAGAAACGGCTTGTGCTCCGTCGATTAAAACTGTTGCACCAGCGCCTTTTGCGGCAGATATAATGGTTTCAAGTGGGTTAATGGTTCCCAAACTGTTGGAAACGTGGTTAACAGCAACCAAGGCGGGAGAAAGTTCCAGCAATAAAAAGTACGCCTCTAAATCGAGGGTCCCATCAGGTAGAACAGGAATGATTTCAATGGTGCAACCCCGCTCTTTGCAGATCATTTGCCAGGGTACCAGGTTGGAATGATGCTCCAAACCCGACAAAACAACGACATCTCCGGGCTGTAGGTTTGATCTCCCCCACGTTTGAGCAACAAGGTTGATGCTATCTGTGGTTCCGGAAGTAAAAATTACTTCTTCCCCATCAGCACCGATGAAGTCAGCAACAGTCTGCCGTGCATGTTCATAGGCCATGGTGGCGCGCTGTGCCAAAACATGCGCTCCACGGTGAATATTCGCATGATCACGTCGGTAATAATTCGAAATGCAGTCAACAACACGATTGGGCTTCTGGGTTGAGGCCGCGTTATCTAAGTAAATCAGTGGCCTGCCATTCACCTGTTGATCAAGGATGGGAAATTCGCGACGAATGGCGTTGATGTCCAAACTCATTTTAGCAAGATTAAAAATTCCCGATTACCATCACCTCCTTTAATGGGGCTATCGATGGCGTCAACCACTTTTAAACCGCAGTTCACTGCTGATTTTTTCACGTTTTCTAAAGCGCGGTAGCGATCACTCTCACGCTGTACAATGCCATTTCTGCCCAACAACGCGGGTCCTACCTCAAACTGTGGTTTCACGAGGGCAATTACACAGGCGTCTTCTGACATAAACCGAAGAACTTCGGGTAAAACCAAGCAAAGGCTGATGAACGAAACGTCAATAACTATTACTTCAGCTTTGCCAACAACCTCAGTGGGCGTGTGCCGAACATTGTGCTTCTCTAGGTTTATCACCCGAGGGTCATTTGCAAGTACCGAAGCGAGTTGTCCATGCCCTGTATCCAACGCCACAACTTGCTCCGCACCATATGCCAGTAGCACTTGCGTAAATCCGCCAGTGGAGGCGCCTATATCCAAACAGCGTGCTCCGCGTATTTTATCAGCCAAACGCCAGGCTTCTATGGCAGCAATTAATTTGAGAGCCCCACGAGACACCCATTGCATGGGTTCCATCACCAATGCGATGTCTGCTTCGAGGTCGAATTTTCTTCCGGGTTTGTCAATGATTTTTCCATTCACCTGTACACCACCTTCTTTAATCAACACCTCTGCGCGTTGTCTCGAGTTTACGAGCTTTTTAGCTACGAGCAATTGATCAAGTCGGTGCAATTCAGTCATGGTTACATCAAATCTTGAATGCGTTCCGTGCAATAGGTTCGAACGCTATCGTCGAACAGACCGTTCACAACATCAGCTAGAAAGGCCTCCACGAGTAATTTGCGGGCTTTCTCTTCTCCAATGCCTCGGGCGCGGAGGTAGAAAACGGCTTCTTCGTCGAACTGGCCAGTGGTAGATCCGTGACTGCACTTCACGTCGTCAGCATAAATTTCCAACTCTGGCTTTGAATACATGGCCGCGGTTTCGTGCAATACGATGTTGGCATTTTGCTGAAAAGCGTTCGTGCGTTGTGCATCAGGCCGAACAAATACTTTTCCATTGAACACTCCCGTCGACCGATCCCGCACCAATCCTTTGTAAAGCTCGTTCGAAACGCAATCGGGCACTTTGTGGTCAACCATGGTGTGATTATCGACCAGTTCATCGCCCTTTGGCAGATAGGCTCCATTGAGATTGGTCAAACAATGTTCTCCAGAAATACGGATATTCAAATCATTGCGAATCCACAAGCCATCCAAGGAAAGGTGTGTTGTGGTGAATTCGCTTTTTTCTTCTTGATTGACCCAAACGACGTGATGCGTGAGGGTGGCTCCGGGCTCTTGAATCACATCGAGATGACAGGTAGCGTTGCGGCCCACAAAAATCTCTGTAACAACGCTTTGGAAGTGGTCTGCAGCTCCCGCCAAATGCATGAGTATGTTCAGTTGACTATGGTCGGATACGTGAATAATGTTTCGCATCACCGATGCGCTCTGATCGGCTGAGTTGCGCAAAGAAATACACACCGGCGTTGCAACCGTGCCTGTGGCCTGCAAAACAATACCGCTGGTAAAATAGGCGGCATTCAATGCTTCAAACCAGTCTGTGGTGTGGTTCGAAAGCGTGCCGCAAAGCGCATTTTCTTCTGCCACACTTCGAATGCTCAATCCGGTTTCGTTGTGGGTAGGCCATTGTGGCTGACCATCCAGCACGTCAATATGGATGCTGCCTTTCAGAAGAGGCTCATTTTTTTGGATCAACCCAACGGGTTGGATGGTCCATGCGCGGTTAACAATTTTACCTACACGGGTATACCTCCAAGCCTCTGTTTTGGTGCCGGGAATGGGAAGCCGGTGCAACGTTTCACGCGCTGCAGCTCTTAAATCAGCATAGCCGGTAGGTGCTGAAGCAGCAAAAGGCGCGAGGAATTGCGTAATACGCTGATCGGGGGCAAGTGCGGTTTCCATTAGGCTGATACTTCTTCCTTAATCCAATCGTATCCACGGGCTTCAAGCTCAAGGGCCAGTTCTTTGGTGCCTGATTTTACAATGCGGCCTTTGTACAACACGTGCACAAAATCAGGAACGATATAGTCGAGCAAGCGCTGGTAGTGGGTTATCACCACAAAGCTGCGATCTTCACTGCGCATGGCGTTTACACCTTGGGCTACGATTTTGAGCGCGTCAATGTCAAGCCCTGAGTCAGTTTCATCCAAAATGGCAAGTTTGGGCTCCAGCATCGCCATTTGGAATACTTCATTGCGCTTTTTCTCTCCGCCTGAAAAACCTTCATTTACGCTGCGGTTGGCTAATTTTCCATCCAGTTCTACCAAGGCGCTCTTTTCTTTCACCAACTTCAAAAAATCGCCGGCACTCATAGGATCCTGTCCTTTGTATTCGCGAATTTCATT
>JBJOIB010000376.1:0-2681 GCA_046047375.1 Bacteroidota bacterium | reverse complement strand
GCGATTGTTGGTTTATCAGCAAACGCGCAAGTGGCTGTAACCGAAGATAAAATTGTAGCCAGTGTAACTGAGCAAACAACTCGTCAGCAATTGTCTGAAATGCGCAACGAATTGCTCTCTCACGGCATTGACATGCGATATGAGAACATCGAGTGGAATGCTCAAGGGGCGCTTTTGAAGATTCGCATGATGGCTCGCAATGAAAGCGGAGAAGTTGTTGAGATTGCAGCTCTTCCATTCCCTGCAGGTCAAGTTATAAAGCTTGTTGTACAGCGCGAAACAGGTGAGTTGTGCTTGGGCACGACTTGTGAATAATAGATACAGTATCAACCAATGAAAGGGAGCGATTCAATGCGAATCGTTCCTTTTTTTTTCAGCATCTACAATTCGTTGGATGCGTTGAGCGGCTTCTTGCTTAGCTTTTTCATGCTGCGCATCATCATGGAGCGGAATGTGATCAAAGACTTTATTGAGTTTTTCGATTTGGTGCCAAGCGGCGATGGATTGTTCATCGCACGTTGAACTTACAAATCGCTCAAAGACATGGTGAATGGCGCTTTCAGAGGGGTGAATCATATCCTCCTTAAAGAAACGGTAATCCCTTAGTTCATCGATTACAATTTCGTAGGCGGGAAAATAATGTGCATTGGACATGCTTTCGCACACTTGGTGGATAGATTCAAGCAGGCGTGCCTTCGATCTAGCGTTTCCGACAAGGGTATCGCGCGTATAGCGCACAGGACTCAAAGTGAGGATAACCTGTTTGTCTGGGAGCTTTTTCACCAAATCAACAAGCGAGGCCACCATTTCATCGACACTTAAAAGCTCTTTTTCAAACTCGCTTTGCGGCATTTTGTGGCAATTCGCAACCGTTTGATCATCTATCCTCCATTTCCACACGTGTGCGGTTCCCAAGGTTATCAGCACAACATCCGCTTGTTGTAGAGCCATGCGTGCCTTGGTGTTTAAATCCTTCAACAGAGCTAAAAGTTCATGTTCTGAGGCGGCACCAATAGATCCATGGTGATCAAGTGATACCCAGCGATTGTTCACCTCAACCACGCGTGGGGAGACCGATTCAGAGATCAAGTTGAAGTATTTCCCAATGGAAATTGGGTTAAACAGAATTCCGTGCGTATTTGCCTCGATTGAGATTCCGCCCTTTTCGAACCACTTGCCCATTTCCGCAGCGAAGCAAGAACCGACGCTGAAGAGTCGTGTTCCGTGATGGATGCGAAATGGATATTTGGGCAGTTCAACTTCTACGTGAAACTTATTCATTTCGCAGAACATTTAGCAAGTCTGTAAGCGCGATGTTATTTGCGCAGTTGAAGTGTTTTTCCGGACAGCTTCGCTTTCCATGCAAGCCACAAGGTCTGCAAGCAAGGTTTTCATTCACTTGAACAATATGGGCTTTGGGGCCTAAAGGACCGAATCCGAATTCAGGAATGGTAGAGCAGAAAACGGCGGTTACCGGAGCATCAACTGCAGAGCAAAAGTGCATAGGAGCCGAATCATTGCAATACGTCATAGCAGCACCTTTCATAAACGCTGCGCTTTCAAGCATCGACCAAGCGCCGCATTTGTTTTCGATATCCGTATGATGTGAACCTTCAATAATGGTGTTGGCTAAAGACGCATCTGATCTGGCGCCAGCGATAAATATTTTATACCCTGAGAGTGCATTCACCAGTTCGATCCATCGTTCAGCGGGATACTGTTTTGTAAACCACACCGACGCTGGAGCGATAATGATGTAGGGCTTTTCAGGAAGTTGCACCTGCGGAGGATACAGTTTAGGCAGGTAGCGATCGGTAGTCACCAAATCAAAAATCAATTGATGATTTCTGTCTACCTCATGCAGGAATTTTTCTTGTCCTCTTTCTCCCAGGGAATGATCTGCAGCGACATCGAACAAAAAAGAAAGCGGATTTTTTTTGAAGCCGCGTTTACTTTTCGCTCCACTCAACGCGGTAATCAACCCTGATGATGCGAAGCGGTGAAGGTTAACCACCACATCGTATTTCATCGCGCGAACAGCGCGGATGGACTTTGCCAATGCGCGGTACTTTCCTTCTTGCTTATTCCATACAAGGACGTTCCTGACAAACGGATGACCGTTGAACAGCGATTCATTTCCTTTGCGAACGAGGATATCGAGTTGGACATCTGGAAATTCAACATGTAGCGATTCCAGAACAGACGTTGCCAGAACCACATCGCCTATAAACGCTGTTTGAATGACCAGGATTTTCTTCAACGCTTATGCGATATTGGTATACACCGCCTGCACGTCGTCGTCGTCCTCAATTTTATCGATCATTTTTTCGATGTCCACCAATTGTTCTTCGGTAAATTCTACCGGTGAATTAGGGATGCGTTTCAATTCGGCTTTATGCGCTTCAACGCCCATGTCTTCGAGTGCTTTCGACATCGAACCAAAGTTCGTATAATCGGCATAGAGATAGATCATTTCATCGGAAGAGTCAATTTCTTCCAATCCGGCGTCAATGAGTTCTAGTTCGAGGGATTCGAGATCGACAGTAGATGCCTTTTGAATTTCAAAAACGGCTTTTCTGCTGAACATAAATTCGAGAGAACCTGATGGGACGATTCCGCCGCCAGCTTTGTTGAAATATGCCTTGATATTTGCGACAGTGCGGTTGTTGTTATCGGTAGCA
>JBJOIB010000375.1:0-10309 GCA_046047375.1 Bacteroidota bacterium | reverse complement strand
GATACAACCTGTTTAACCATTGCTGCCGAATTTTATCATCTGTTTAAATCTATAACCGCATGAAAGCATTGGGTTTCCTCGACCGCTACTTAACCCTTTGGATTTTTCTTGCCATGGGGGTAGGAGTTGCAGCCGGACATTTTTTTCCGCAAGCTGTTGCAGTTTTCCACGGAGGAGGGTCAGGCACCACGCATTGGCCCATTGCCATCGGTTTGATTCTTATGATGTATCCGCCATTGGCTAAGATCAACTTCCGCTTGCTGCCCGGCATCTTTATCGACGTGAAGCTAATAGGGACCTCCCTCCTTCTCAACTGGATTGTAGGTCCTGTGTTGATGTTTTTGCTCGCCTTTATTTTTCTTCGCGATCAGCCCGAGTACTTGGCCGGGTTGGTTTTGATTGGACTTGCGCGATGCATTGCTATGGTGTTGGTGTGGAATGATTTAGCCTGCGGTGATCGTGAATTGGGTGCAGGATTGGTCGCCATCAACTCCCTCTTTCAGATTGTGGCTTACAGTTTTTACGCTTGGCTTTTCCTCACATGGCTTCCTCCGTTTTTGGGCATGGAATCCAGTGAAATCTCCATTTCGATGGGTACCATAGCTGAAAGCGTTGGCATTTATTTGGGCATTCCGCTAGCGGCAGGAATTGTGGGGCGCCTGTTGTTGATTCGTTTGAAAGGCGAGGAATGGTATCAAGAGCGGTACCTCCCCTTCGTTTCGCCCCTTACCCTTATCGCACTGCTTTTCACCATTTTGGTGATGTTTTCCATGAAAGGGGAAATGATTGTAGCCATTCCATTTGATGTGGTGCGTATTGCCATTCCGCTCCTTCTGTATTTTGTGATTATGTTCGTGTTGGGGATGTTGGCTGGCAAACGGTCAGGTGCAGGCTATGCAAAATCGAGTTCCATTGCTTTCACCGCGGCCGGCAACAACTTTGAGCTCGCCATAGCGGTTGCGGTTGCCGTTTTTGGTATCCATTCCGGACAGGCATTTGCAGGCGTGGTAGGCCCTCTCATTGAAGTTCCCGCATTGATTTTGTTGGTTCGGGTGGCTCTGTATATGCGAACGCGCTTATTTGCAGAAAAAGGTGCTGAAGGATGATTCAGTGTGCGCCCTGTTCCGATTTCTTAAAAAGCGGTATTTTCGCGGCTCACTTCAAACACTAGCTGCATGGCTTCTAAGCGCTACATGGTTACTTCAGCCCTTCCCTATGCGAACGGGCCGCTGCATATTGGACATATTGCCGGCGCTATGCTTCCGGCGGATATTTATGTGCGTTACCTGCGCGCAGCCGGGGAAGATGTGGTTTGGATTTGCGGATCAGACGAACACGGGGCTGCCATAACGCTGAAGGCGAAAAAAGAAGGCATTACTCCGAAGCAAGTGGTTGATCGTTACCACGTATTGATGCGGGACGCTTTTGCCGGCTTCGGAATTTCATTTGATCATTACGATCGCACTTCTAGTGCAGAACACCATGCCAACGCGCAGGCTTTTTTCTTGCAACTGCTTGAAAACGGCGCCTTTGAAGTGAAAACAGAGCTTCAGTATTTTGATGCCGAGGCCGGACAGTTTTTGGCCGACCGCTACATTACCGGTACTTGTCCGAAATGCGCACACGAAAAAGCCTACGGAGACCAATGTGAAAACTGCGGCACGGCATTAAGTCCTACCGACCTTATTCAACCCAAGTCGGTGCTCAGTGGAAGCACACCCGAATTAAAAGAAACCTCGCTGTGGTATTTGCCAATGGGAGACCACGAAGCTTGGTTGCGCGACTATTTGGAGCGGGGCGAGTTGGATGGCAAGCACCACCACGAGGTAAAAGAGTGGAAAAAACACGTTTTGGGACAATGCAAGTCGTGGATTGATGGCGGCCTTCAATCGCGCGCTATGACGCGTGATTTGGATTGGGGCGTGCCCGTTCCACTTCCTGGGGCAGAAGGAAAAGTGCTGTACGTATGGCTCGATGCGCCTATTGGTTACATAACAGCCACCAAGAATTGGGCGGTACAGCATGGAAAAGACTGGGAAGCTTATTGGAAGAGCGAGGATACCGAACTCATTCACTTTATTGGGAAAGACAACATTGTTTTCCATTGTTTGATCTTCCCTATTTTGCTCAAAGCGCACGGCGGTTACAATTTACCGTACAACGTGCCGGCTAATGAGTTCATGAATTTAGAAGGCGACAAGATCTCGACCTCCCGCAATTGGGCTGTTTGGCTCCATGAATACCTCGAAGAGTTTCCGGGTAAGCAAGACGAGTTGCGCTATGTGTTGTGCAGCATAATGCCAGAGCAAAAAGACAGCGAATTTACTTGGGGCGATTATAAAGATCGCGTGAACAATGAGTTGGCCGATATCCTTGGGAACTTCATCAACCGGGTAACGGTGCTTACCCACAAGTATTTTGAAGGTGTTGTTCCTTCAGCAGGTGCGCTCAGCGAGCGCGATGAAGAAGTGTTGCAATCCATAGGAGTACTGGCTGATTCCGTTGGTTCGAATATTCGCGCCTTTCGTTTCCGCGAAGCCTTAGCTGAGGCCATGAATTTGGCCCGTTTGGGGAACAAGTACATGACCGATGAGGAGCCATGGAAAGTGTGGAAAACAGATCAGGAGCGCGTGAAAACCATTTTGCATGTATGTGCTCAGGTGGCAGCCAATTGCGCGGTAGTATTGCATCCATTCCTGCCATTTACGGCTGAAAAGCTGGGAGTTGTATTTGGTGTGAATCCACTTCAATGGAATGCGCACCGTTCCCTTGTTGCGGCCGGTTCAACATTGGGACAACCTGAAATTCTGTTTGCCAAAGTAGATGATGCCTTGGTGGATCGTCAAATACAAAAACTTGTGCAAGCGAAAAAAGCCGCTGTAGTGAAAGAAGTGGCCCCAATGAAACCGCTGGTGAGTTTTGAAGATTTCAGCGCTATGGACATTCGCATAGGTGAAATTATTGAAGCAGAGCGGGTGCCAAAAACCAAGAAGCTGTTGAAGTTGCGCGTGCGCACCGGGGTGGATGAGCGCACTGTTGTATCAGGCATTGCCGAAAGCTACGAGCCAGAACAAGCCGTTGGAAGAAAGGTCGCCATGTTGATTAACCTTGCGCCGCGCGAGATCAAAGGGATTGTGAGCGAAGGAATGATTTTGATGGCCGAAGATGACGATGGCGGATTGAGCTTTGTGACCCCTGAAAAAGGGAATGTTGGAGCGGGAAGCGAGGTGAAGTAAACACAACCTGCTGTTTTACAGGGCTTTAATCACTTCTATATCTCTTTTCCAGCACATAGGCAGATGATGCGCCGTGATAATTCGTGATACTTTGTTATACTCTTGATACAATCGTTGAAAGGTTCGACACGAAAGACCGATTTCGGCTGTCGACCTTTGGTGTTATAATTTAAATCCAATTATTATGAGACTTATGACGATTGTTTTCATTGCCATGGTGGCATTGACAGCTTGCAAAAAAGAAACAGAAACGATTACAGAAACCGTGATGGTGGATGGCAGTCAACCAGTAGGTGCTTTTACAGCCATGAGCAGCGGCACTTTGGTTGAGCAAAACGACACTGGCACCATGGGCACAGTGCAGTTGGGCAAAGACAGTGAAAACACCCAATTTATTCGGTTTTCAAGCAATTTCAACAGCACTTTCGCAACCGGAACGTTGATTGTTTATCTTTCAACCAGTATGAATTACGTTGCTGACCCAGGCAATGGCAACCCAGACTTAAAATTGGTAGGACCGATTACCCAAGCGGGTGAATCTTACCTGAAGATTTCACCTGAAGCAGGCGACCAATTTGATCATGTGATTCTTTGGTGTGCATCCGCAGGGGTTCCTTTCGGATACGCTGCTTTGAATTGATATTGTTTTTCGCCGGCTGTTTCTACTGAAGCAGCCGGCCTTTTAAATTCGCTTCATATGCAAAAGTTCATTTACATACTCGTGTTGGTTCTCCTAAGTCCTGGAATTCTGGCACAAAACGGCTGGATGCGGAACAAAGGGCAGACTTGGTCCCAGCTTTCGTTTCAACAATGGCAGTCGAGCACCTTTTACAATGGCAACGGCGATGTAACAGAAACCGCGAACTCCTTTCACAGCAGTGAGTGGACCTTATACTCGGAACTCGGCGTTTCGGAGCGATTCAACCTCATTATCAACGCTCCCTTACTGAAAACAGCGCGTTTTTCATCCACCGAATCGGCCTCAGGCATGGGTGATTTAAGGCTTGAAGCCAAACTGAAACCTTTCAAAGGGGCTACCCCATTTGCGGTTCAAGTGGGACTTGAGGTTCCCACAGGCAAGTCACAAAACATTGCTTACAACCTCGATCGCAATTTGGGCTTTGTGAATTTGCCAACAGGTGATGGGGAATGGAATTTCTGGCTAACCTCAGTGTATTCCAAGGGCATAACACGTTGGATGTATGGCACCATTCACAGCGCCTTCAATTTGCGCACCTCCTATTTGGGCAACGCGTTTGCGAACCAGCTCAGATCAGGTGTCGAAGTAGGGTTTAGCCCGCTCAAAGAAACTTGGTGTATTTTGAAATTCAACAGTTTGGTTGAGCTCACAAACAATAGCACCTCCAATGATTTCCTCCGACAATCAGGCACCAATTACAACCAATACGGTATTATGGTGTTGAGTGAGATATACAAAGGATTTGGTGCGTCGGTGCAATTGAATGGCTTTACTGAATATCCCGCAAAGCTCACTAACTTATACACCTCAAATTACCTTTCCTTTGGTATTTTCTACCATGGTCGAAACGTGAAATCGAAGTGATGATGGAGAGCATGAAGAAAGCCTTGATTGTTGAAGATGATGCCGATATTCGTCGGCTTTTGGAGCTTCATCTGCGGGATCTGTATTTTGAAGTTACCTCTGCCAGCGATGGCATGCAGGGTTTAGCCCTAGCGCTTTCCTCCAGCTTCGATTTCATCATACTAGACATCATGTTGCCTCGCATGGATGGAATTGATCTGTGCAAAGAGCTGCGCAACCGCAAGCTCACCGTTCCTATTATGATGCTAACATCGCGAAGCGAAGAGATCGACAAGGTGGTGGCCCTTGAGACTGGTGCCGATGACTATATGACCAAGCCGTTTGGAACACGTGAGTTACAAGCCCGCATCAAAGCCATTATGCGACGCATGCCTGAATCGACGCCTACCGAATCAAAGCTGCTTCAAATTGATGAGTTGACTATCGATTTAGCCAAACGACTTGTCAAGAAAAACGCAACAACGCTGCAACTCACTCCCAAGGAATTTGAGCTGCTTGCCTTGCTCGTTCAGAATCCGGGAAAAACCTACTCGCGGCTTGATTTGCTTGAGCTCATCTGGAACTACAACTATGAGGGCTACGAGCATACGGTGAACTCGCATATTAACCGTTTACGTCGGAAAATAGAAGCGGATATTCACAATCCGCAATACATTCTAACCAGTTGGGGCATCGGGTACCGATTTAAGGAAATCTCATGACGAAACTTTTCTGGAAGCTCGTATTGGCCTTTCTAGGCGTGTTGTTGCTGGTGGCAGCCTTGTGTATTGTTACAACGCTTCGCAGCGCCAATCAAATGTCGATGGAGGTGCTTCAGCGTTTGAACTACCACTTGGCAGAGCACACTGTGCATACCATTCAGCCACTGTTGCAATCAGAAAACCCCGATCTGGCTCTTCAAGACATTATGCACAGTATGATGGTTATCAACCCCGGGGTTGAAGTGTATTTGTTGAATGAGACTGGAGAAATTGTGGATTTCGTGGCTCCTGAAAAAGTGGTGCAGCTGAAGCGGGTTTCTCTGGAACCAGTGAAACAATTTCTTCAAAACCCTGATGCGCGCCTTATCCTTGGTGATGACCCCCGGCATCCTGAAAACCCTAATATTTTCAGCGCTGCACCCATCATCAACCAAAACGATACCACCGGCTTTATCTACATCATTCTAGCTTCTGATTTGTACAACGAACATGAAAACATCTTGCGAGATTCGTATGTTTTTGCCTCTTTTTACCAGTCGCTGTCTTTCATCGTGCTTATAGCTCTTTTGCTTGGTAGCGTAGGCATCTATTATATCACTCGAAACATCGATGTCATCATTGTGGCCATCAAGAAATTCAAGGAAGGCGATCTATCTGTTCGCATGCCTACCTTGAAAGGAGAGTTAAGTCATGTAGCATCTACCTTCAACGATATGGCTGATACCATTGAACATAACATAAGCGAGTTGACCGGGGTAGAGCAACTGCGAAAAGAGCTGATATCGAACATAAGCCATGACCTGAGAACACCCATCGCCAGCATACACGGGTATTCAGAACTGCTTCAAATGAAGGGGCAGCAACTCAGCGTGGAGGAAAAAACAGAATACCTGGATGTGGTATTGAAGAACATTACCCGCTTGAGAAACCTTGTTGACGATTTGTTTGAACTCAGCAAGCTTGAAAGTAGATCCATAGAGTTGGTTTTAGAACCGCTTTCCCTGCAAGAGCTTATTGCCGATTTATCTGTTGAATACCGCACAAAAGCCAAAGACAAAAACATACAGGTAACATCCGTTTACTCCACAGAATTGCCCTTTGTATCTGCTGATATTCAGTTGATTGACAGGGTTTTACACAATCTATTGGACAACGCATTGAAATTTTGTCGAGAGGGAGACACCATTGCATTGGCATTGACCTTACAACCCAATCAGACCATTCGCGTAGCTGTTTCGGATACCGGCATTGGCATTCCGCAGGAGGCGCTGGCCCATATTTTCGATCGCTACTACAAGGTTTCAGGGAAGGCCTCCACCACGGGGAGTGGATTGGGTTTGGCTATTTCAAAGAAAATCCTGGAGTTACACGGCGCTACCATTCACGTACAAAGCGAAGTGGATCAAGGAACACTGTTCTATTTCGACCTACCTGTTTATACCGCCTCTTAAAGGTTGCTGCGAGGTTGTGATACTACATTCAACCATGTGCGCGTGTAGGTTCCATCGGGGTCGTACATGCTTTGTTGCAGTGACGTGTTGAATTTTCTGTTCGGACGTGGGTCGTTTCCAATACCTGCCACATAATTCCAATTCCCATAATTGCTGCACACATCGTAGTCGAGCAGGAGGAATTCAAACCAGGCTGCACCCCATCGCCAATCCACACCGAGGTCATGTACCAGGTAGCTGGCAACGTTTTGCCGGCCGCGGTTGCTCATCCATCCTGTTTCGCGCAACTCGTTCATGTTAGCATTTACAAATTTACAACGTGTTTTTCCGTTGCACCAGTCTACAAACCGCTGTGCATCTGCCTTTCCGGTTGGACGTTGTTTCAATCCACCATGCTGAAAAAGACGGTTTTGGTATTTTTCAAACACTAGGCGAAAATAGTCGCGCCAGAGCAGTTCAAACTGCATCCAGTAAGTGCTTTCATTTGCTCCAAAGCGGGCTTCATGCTTGCGCACCTCGTCCATGATCATGCGTGGAGAGAGGCATCCGAGGGCGAGCCAGGGAGAAAATCGCGACGAGTAGTTTCCGAGCAGGCCATTGCGTGTTTCTTTGTACCTACCTAATCCGTCGCGCGTTGCACAGTAGCTCACTAGTCGTTCCAGCGCGCCTGTTTCGCCCCCTTTGAAGTCATCAATTCGGAGCGGGTGAAGCGTTGCGGAAGGGCATCCTACATCTGCCGGTTGAGGCAAAGGAGATACCGCCAGTGGCGGTGATGAGAGGTTCTCCACAGCCTTTAACGGGGGTTGAATGACTAAGCGCTCTTCTATTTTCTTTCGAAACACCGTAAACACATCCGGTAATGCCTCGAGTTCGAAAGGGAGGTGATCGCGATCAATCAGGTAGCCATCTGAAAACAGGCATATGGGGATCTGCTGAGCTACTTTTTCTTCCACAGCTTTTTCATCCGCGCCGTGTGCGCGATTAGCCCATACTACGGAAGCTTTGTGCCGGGCAGCCAGGGAAGGAATAAGTTGGGCAGGATTTCCGATTTCTACTACCAGGTTGCTGCCGACCTTGATGAGCTGATTGCGAAGAATGGCAAGCGTATCGAGCAGGAAACGGAGGCGATGCTGTCCTATGCGAGGGATGCCGAATTGGGTGGTAAAAAGCGCCTCATCTATGATATAAACTGGCACCACCTCTCCGCTTTCAGCGGCGGCGGTAAGGGCTGGATTGTCTGTTAGTCGGAGATCGTTTCTGAACCAGTACAAGCTGCGCATGAAAAAAGAACAGGCTACCGTGCCGTATGTTCTTCGAGCGTGTTCAAAAACTGGGCAGCGCGTTCGAGGGTATCTGTGCGGTCTTTGGGTGCCATTTTATCCCACGTTTTATAAGGCATTGCGAGACGGTGGTTGTTGCCTAGTTTATCGCGGTGTTGATCGAGGAAATTCCAATAGAGTGCATTGAAAGGACAGCTCTCAGGCCCTGTTCGCTGGTTTACTTTGTATTTGCACCCAGTGCAGTAGTGACTCATTTTGTTGATGTAGCTTCCGCCTGAGATATAGGGTTTGGATGCGATGAGGCCGCCATCAGCAAACTGGCTCATGCCGCGGGTGTTGGTGATTTCGACCCATTCAAGTGCATCGATGTAAATACCAAGGTACCAGGCATCAACTTCATCTGGATGGATACCGGCGAGGAGAGCAAAGTTGCCTGTGATCATGAGTCGTTGGATGTGATGTGCGTATGCAAACTGCAGCGATTGCGTGATAGCGTGTTTGAGGCAGGCCATATCTGTTTTGCCATCCCAGAACCACGAGGGCAGTTTACGTTGGTGGTTAAAGAAGTTAAGCGCGGCGAACTGCGGCATTTGGGCGCGGTAGACACCACGCATGAACTCCCTCCAACCGAGGATTTGGCGAATGAATCCTTCTGCTTGTGCGAGCGTTATTTCGTTCGGACGTTGTTTCCAGGCCTCTTCCACTGCGTGGATGACCTCCAGGGGATGCAGCAGTTTTACGTTGAGGGCAAACGAGAGGCGCGAGTGGTAGAGAGACCAGCCGAAGGGCGTCATAGCATCTTGAAAGTCGCCGAAGTGCGGGAGGCATTCTTCCACAAAGAAATGGAGCAGTTGCAGGCTTTCTGAGCGGGTTACTGGCCATAGAAAGTGCTTTGCATCCACAGTTCCGATGGTTTTTACTCCGGCGGTTACAATCATCCGGTGGATATCGGTACAGTCGCGATCGAAGAGCAGCGGCATGGGTCCGGAGTGGTTGTTGGGCAGGCGTTTTCTGTTTTCGCTATCGAAGTTCCATCGGTCGCCAGCAGGTTGATCGCCGTGCATGAGGACGCCCGTTTTTTTTCTCATGAAGCGGTAGAAATCCTCCATGCGGTATGATTTACGGTGGCCGAAGACCGTGTTGAAATCAGCATCTGTGGCGATAAAGTGATGGGAGTTCCACTGTTGTGATGAGGCGAAGTGAGAGGCGGTTTCTTCCATGATTTTAGCCATGCGCCATTCATCCGGTTCTTGGTATTCGAGGCGATCGCATTGGTATTCATGAGCGATACGCAGCACCGATGCGCGGATTTCTTTGCCGTGATCGGGATGGTCGAGCGGAAGGTAGATGAGGTGATGTCCGGCCTGCTTCAACTCTTCTGCGAAGCACCGCATAGCGGCGAAGAAGGCGATGATTTTTTGGATGTGGTGCGTAGCGTAATCCGTTTCAGACCGGGCCTCTACCATGAGGTAGACAACGTTGGGATCGACCTCTTTGAACCAGGGGTGGTGGAGGTTGAGCTGATCACCGAGGATTGTGCGTAGTGTCATGTTGGAATGACAACGGTGGGGTGTGATTTGTTCGGGGGTATGGGCATTACTACCGTGCTCGGATGGAGGCTACTCTACACTTAATTGTTTCAGTACTTTTTTTGTGACTTTGTCTTGACACAAAGCTAGGAAAAGACCAAAGGTCAAGGCTGAATAATCCGCCCTTGAACTTTTGATCAACGAAATCGACCTCCACCCAAACTCGCTTCGCTCAGACAGTGGGTTGCGGTTGCGATTCCTTTTGATCAAGTTCTACGGGTTGGATTATGAGGCCGAGGGGGAGTTGGGCCTTATGAAGAAGGTTTGGAGCAGGGGTTGGATGTCTGGGTGCGTTGTTGGAAGCCCCGGTTTATAAGGGTGTTTCTTTTATTCTTTATCACTTTTTCTTGACAAAAAGTGACCAAAAGTCAAGGCTGAATAATCCGCCCTTGAACTTTTGATCAACGAAATCGACCTCCACCCAAACTCGCTTCGCTCAGACAGTGGATTGCGGTTGCGATTCCTTTTGATCAAGTTCTACGGATTGG
>JBJOIB010000374.1:0-7744 GCA_046047375.1 Bacteroidota bacterium | reverse complement strand
TGGTGCCTGTAGACAGCTGCTTCATCACCGTATAGTCGATCTGCTGTGAAAAGCCCAGATCCAAAAGACTGTCGGCCGTCGATGAAATAAGTAAATCTCCCTTCAGCGAATACAAGTTGATGGCGAGGCTATGCACATCCGAGAGTTCGCATATCTTATCAGAAAAATACCATGCAATGCTGTCTTGTGGTATCACTCCCCCTTTCTGATCCAAGAAGTACCGCATGCTTTCCTGCACAGACTGTTCCTTTCTGCTGAGCCGTTGTTTGTTGTATTCCTCCTCTTGCAACGTAAAGTTGTAATAAGCAGCAACTCCTGTAGCCAGGAACGACAGCACCAAAAGAGTGAGCATGGAAAGGTAAATTCGCTGCTTTAGGGTTAGACTTAACTTCATCGTTTTGCTTTAGTGGGCGACATCAGCGCACAATAATCGTGCAGCAATTTAACCAAAAGAAAAGCACCCCGAAGGGTGCTTATAGATTCCGTTATGTCCACGTAAGATTATCCGTTGAGTGCTTCTGCACCACCAACAATCTCGAGAATCTCATTTGTAATAGCCGCCTGACGTGCTTTGTTATAGCTAAGCTTCAGATCGCGCAACAGTTCAGATGCGTTGTCTGTAGCCTTGTGCATAGCAGTCATACGCGCGCCGTGTTCAGAGGCGAATGAATCAAGCAAAGCTTTGAAGAGCTGCACTTTCAGTGAGTTCGGAATAATCCGTTCTACGATTTCCGCGCGTGAAGGCTCAAAGATGTAGTCTGCTGATGCTGTTGTATTGCCTTCCACAGGCACTACCGGTAGCATTTGCTCGCTTTGAACGACCTGAACGGCTGCGTTGCGGAATTGGTTATAAACGAGAACTACTTTGTCGTACTCAGCGTTTACAAACTTATCCATAATCGTTTGAGCTATACCGGCAGCATGCTCGAAGGTAAGATTGTCAAATACGGCAGACGGATTATCGCTAAAGCCCTGGGTTTTGTTCCATGACGTTCTTCTGAACGCATCATTTGCTTTTTTCCCGAGGGAGAGAATGTGCACTTCTTTGCCGTTGTATTCATCGGCAGCCAAGCGCTTGCACTCCTTGATAACGTTGTTATTGAATCCGCCGCACAATCCACGGTTTGAAGTAACAGCAACCAACAACACCTTTTTCACATCGCGTTGCACTGAGTACAATCCTTCGCTGGCATCGAGACTCGAGCTAACGTTGGCGAGAATCTCCTGGAGTTTTTGTGCATATGGTCGCATCCGGGTGATAGCATCCTGAGCACGGCGCAGTTTAGCAGCAGACACCATTTTCATGGCCTGCGTAATCTGGCGTGTTGATTGGATTGAAACAATCCGGCTGCGTACCTCTTTAAGACCTCCTGCCATTGCTCGTCAATTATGCGTATTTCGCAGTCAAATCGGCTGCAACTTTGGTAATGGTTCCGGTGATGTCGTTGTCGAGCTTTCCAGCCTTTAACGCATCCAACACATCCTTGTGTTTATTGCGCATGTATGAAAGGAACTCGCCTTCAAACTCTTTCACTTGCTTTACAGGCACTTTAGAAATCAACCCGTTGGTACCACAGTACAAGATGGCGATTTGCTCTTCTACAGACATTGGTGAGTTTTGACCTTGTTTCAAGATCTCCACGTTACGAGCACCTTTGTCTAGTACTGCTTTCGTAGCATCGTCTAGGTCAGAACCAAATTTTGCAAACGCTTCCAACTCGCGGTACTGCGCCTGGTCGAGTTTCAGTGTACCAGCCACCTTCTTCATCGACTTAATCTGCGCTGAACCACCTACGCGTGATACAGAGATACCTACGTTAATTGCCGGACGAATACCTGAGAGGAACAATGACGACTCAAGGAAGATCTGACCGTCTGTAATTGAAATCACGTTGGTTGGGATGTACGCAGATACGTCACCCGCTTGTGTTTCAATGATCGGCAACGCTGTAAGCGATCCACCACCTTTTACGTGTCCTTTCAGAGATGCAGGCAAATCGTTCATGTTCGCTGCAATCTCGTCTGTTTTGTTGATTTTCGCTGCGCGCTCTAACAAGCGGCTGTGCAGGTAAAACACGTCACCAGGATACGCCTCACGGCCTGGAGGGCGGCGAAGGAGGAGGGAAACCTCGCGGTATGCAACGGCCTGTTTCGACAAGTCATCGTATACGATCAAGGCAGGATTTCCGGTATCGCGGAAAAACTCTCCGATAGCGGCACCTGTAAATGGTGCGTAGAACTGAAGTGGTGCAGGATCAGACGCTGTAGCGGCAACCACTACAGTGTACGGCATTGCGCCATTATCTTCAAGTGTTTTTACGATTTGGGCAACTGTTGATCCTTTTTGACCAACCGCTACATAAATACAGAAAACAGGCTCCCCACGATCGTAGAACTCACGTTGGTTGATGATGGTATCGATCGCCACCGTTGTTTTACCTGTCTGACGGTCACCAATGATCAACTCACGCTGACCACGGCCGATTGGAATCATCGCGTCGATCGCTTTGATACCTGTTTGAAGCGGCTCGTTAACTGGCTGACGGTAGATAACACCTGGCGCTTTGCGCTCGATAGGCATTTCGAACAACTGACCTTCGATAGGCCCTTTACCGTCGATGGCTTCCCCGAGGGTGTTAACCACACGACCGAGCATGCCTTTACCAACGTTAACTGACGCGATGCGACGTGTACGCTTCACAGAAGCGCCCTCTTTCAAAGCACCGCTAGGGCCGAGCAATACGGCACCCACGTTATCTTCTTCGAGGTTCAAGGCGATACCTTGCACACCGTTTTCAAATTCAATCAGCTCACCGGACTGTACATTCGACAATCCGTAGATACGCGCGATACCATCTCCCACCTGGAGTACGGTACCGACTTCCTGCAATTCTGCTTCAGACTTGATGCCTGACAGTTGTTCGCGAAGAATCGCAGAAACTTCTGCTGGTTTCAATTCAGCCATTGAATGACGTACTTTATGTCCGTTTCCGGACTATTGTTTTTAAATCCGTGCTTCGTAAGGGTTGTCGGTAAACTCCCGACGTAGCTTGCGAAGTTGGCTCGACACCGAAGCATCGATCATATTATCTTCCACTTTGAGTACAAATCCACCAATCACTTCCGGATCGATGATTTCTTTGATTTCGGGAACACCCGGTCTCATTTTCGAAATCACTTCTACGATACGGTTGCGCATTTCCTCCGTGAGAGGAGTGGCGGTTCGAACTTCAGCGGAGAGGACCCCATTGCGCGCTTTCACGAGTTCTACGTAGCGCACGGCAATGTCAGGCAGGTAATTCACACGACCTTTATCGGCGAGTATCTTCATAAAAGCACCGCCCAGTTTCGACTGACCGGCACCAAACAAAGCATTCAACACCTTCTCTTTCAGATCGCCTTTGATTACCGGACTACCCAGCACAGCGCGCAGTTCACGGCTTTCCTTGGCCATGTGAGCCAGGGCAACCATGTCGCGCTCCACTTGTTCTACCTCACCGCGTTCGGCGGCAAGATCCAACAAGGATTTAGCATAGCGATGTGCAACTTTTGTGTTACGCATAGGGTTAGTTCAGATCAGTCTCACCAAGCAACTTTGTTACAAGCTGCTTTTGATTTTCCTGGTCGGCAAGGTGCGTGCGTACAACCTTCTCTGCGATATCGAGAGAGAGGCTGGCCACATGCGACTTCAACTCAGCCATAGCTGCCAATTTCTCGTTTTGAATGGCTTCGCGAGCAGAAGCAGTAACTCTGTCGGCCTCCTCCTTTGCCTTCGCTTTCGCTTCAGCAACGATTTGTTCCTTCAGGTCACGAGCCTCACGCAGAATGGCATCGCGCTCATTGCGCGCCTCTTGCAACAACTTTTCGTTGTCAGACTTGAGGTTCGCTATTTCGCGACGAGCCTGCTCAGCTTCATTCAACGAGTTGGCAATGGTTTGCTCACGATCTTTCAGACCTTGAAGAATCGGACCCCACGCGTACTTGCGCATGACGAACAACACAACAAGGAAAGCGATTGTGGCCCAAACCATGGTTCCCAGGCTCGGTGAAAGCAATGCATCCATTGAATTCTCTTTGACTTGTTAATTCAGAGAGACTTTCTCTCCGAAGGGTAAGGTGCTTATTTTACAAAAAGCACAAGGAGACAAACGATAACCGCAAGAAGAGCAACCCCTTCTACGAGTGCCGCAGCAACGATCATACTTGAACGGAGGTCACCAATTGACTCCGGTTGACGAGCCATAGCTTCCATAGCTGAACCGCCAATACGACCGATACCAATACCAGCACCGATAACAGCTGCACCTGCGCCAAGACCAGCAAGACCTTGGTTCATCAGAGTGTCTACAAGAACAGTAAGCAATTCCATTGTTACTTGTTTTATAATTATTGATTAATGATGTACTTCGTGTGTTGCATCCCCAAAATAGAGCGCTGCCAACAGGGTAAATACATACGCCTGCAAGAATGCAACGAGCAATTCCAGGAAAAACATAAATATCATAAAGGCCACAGAGAAAACCCCCATGCCATATCCCGCTCCTGCCCCCATCAGATCCGCAAAGATCAGAATCAAGCTCACGAACGCTAATATCGAAATGTGTCCAGCTGTGATGTTAGCGGTCAAACGAATCATCAAAACCGATGGCTTGATGAAAACCCCTAACACCTCAATAGGAACCAAAATCAGCTTAATTCCAGCAGGAACTCCGGGAGGATTGAAAATGTGCCCCCAGTAGTGCTTGTTGCCATTGATCGAGGTCAACACAAACACCAAGCCCGCCATAATAACCGTCAATCCAATCGTACCTGTGATGTTGAACCCGCCCAAGAACGGAACCAACCCCAACATGTTACTCAACCATATAAAGAAGAACATGGTTAAAAGGAATGGCATAAACTTGCCGGCTTTCTTCTCACCGATGGAAGGGATAGCAACCTGATCGCGGATGAACATGATCAGCGGCTCAACAGCGTTCTGTAGACCTGTTGGCGCTTGTCCTTCACGCTTCTTATAAGCCGACGCAACGCTGCGGAAAATCAAAATCATCAACACCATGATGAGCAACATACCAAAAACCGTCTTGGTGATGCTCAAGTCAAATGGCATATCGCCTACCGGCTTGTGGTTCTCATCGAGCTCTGCGTAACAGCCATGAGCGTCAGGAGTAGCAGTGGCGTACAAAATTTTATCGTGCACATTCACAAATCGCTGTCCACCAGCTTCCACAACCACTTTACCCTCAGCGTCGTGATGAAATGCCGACGACATGAAGAATACCAATCCGTTGTTCGTCCACAAAATAACAGGAAGTGGAATGCTTACCTCAGGAATTCCCTCTTCGTGGTTTCCAAAAAGGTGAATGCTGTGTGAGTCTGCAATGTGGTGGATGATGTAATCGCCGGCATTGAACCCGCCTTTTTCCTCGTGGTCGTGAGTTGCCTCAGTTCCATCCGTGTGTGCGGTTGCATGCTGTTCTTCGGCTTCATGTTGACCATAAACCGAAGTCATTCCTGCGAATACCGCAGCAATGGTGAAAGAAAGTATGTGTTTGCCTACTGTGCGAAAAATCATCGTGGATGTTTTACAGCCCCAAAAAATCGCTGCAAAAGTAGTTAAATAATGTGGATGACAAGGACGGTCTGATTAAAAAAATGCGCTTTATTCCTTAAACGCTTTCAAAACTGAAGAAATAAGCACCACCGTGAAGGTTAAATATGACACCACAGTAGCTACAACCACGGGCAAAAAGTCTTCCCGGTTAAAGAACATATATAGGAGAAGAAAAAAAGTTGTGCCGAATAATTTCAAGCTTATAACACCCGTGAACGATGACACAAAGCGCTTGGGGTTTTTGCGGTGTGACTTAAGCATCATGTTGAAAAACAGGAAGTTGGCCACTAAATATCCGGTTACAACCAAGGGAATGGTTGAATCATAGGGCATATCTTGCTTGTTTATGACCAACACATACACGAGGCATAAAGCGGCCCAGGCAGCGAGGTTCAACAAGATCATTCGTGAATTCATGGTTTCGACAGTTCTTTGATGGTAAGGTAAAGCGATGCAAACACGCCAATCAGCGCTCCCACAAGGGTTATCCACGGTGTAGTGCTTAGCTTTTGATCAAGCCAATACCCTCCTCCCAGGCATACGCCAATGGTGGTGGCCATGGTAAAAGCCAGGCCAGAATACTTGAGAAAGGTCTCAGGCCGTGCGTTCTTCCGCTGTTCTGGCAACTTTGGTATCGGCTTGCTTGATGTCTTTGATCTTATTGCCCATGTGGCAAGCTCCGGTAAGTGATGCTCCCGGCTCAATCGACAACTGTCCGTAATAAAACTCACCCTCTGCTACAGCCGTAGACTTGAGCGAAAACATTTCCTCTGCTACAACACGTCCTTTCAAACGCCCTTCAACCTCACAGTTCTGGCAGTTGACTGTGCCTGAAATTTCACCTTGCGGACCCACCACAAGACGTCCTTTTGTGGTCAAATCGCCGTCAAACTTGCCATCGATACGGATGTTGCTTTCGCATACAATCTCTCCTGTAAAAGAAGTTCCCTCTACAATACGGTTAATGGCACGCTCAAGGCTAGCATCAATGGCACGGGTGTTTTTCTTGATCATCATTTTGTAGAATATGAGGCGTTGAAAAAGGTTTGATAAGCATCAATCTGCTTATTCTTGAACAAGGTTACATAATTCTCTTTGGAAATCAATGAGAAAGCAAAACCTTGGTCTAAAATACTTTTAAAGGCGTCATTGCCCTGAATGACTTTAAAGTAGTTGATGGCGTCATCCATTTTATTGAACGTTTTCACGAGCAATACCTGGTGATCTTTATCCAGCATGTTCGATGAAACCTTCAATGCCAGGGTTTTGAACAGGTCTGCATTGAAGTCAGAGATGCTTGCTTTCATGGCGTTCATATCGCCTTTACCCAAAGGCACAACAATCATGAAGTAATACCGAGCAGCTTCGTCGTAGGTAAACAAACTCTGGTCTACCGGTGCCTGTTCCTCTGGCTTTTCTTCCTCTGTGTCTTTTGGTTGCTCCTGTTCATTCGGCTTGGTCTGTTCCGCCTCCAGCTTCTTCACGAGCTCAGCGGCGTAGATAGCTTCTTCTGTTCCCGGACATTCAGTTGTTATGGCTTTCAGCGCATTGAGGTAATTCTCCCGCATACCGGTCATACCGTCCATATATCCAGTAGCTTGGGCATTCAGCAATTTGTACTTGCACAACAAATGGTTTTCCGGTTGGGCGTCAATCACCTCCTTGGTTTGGACGATTACATCCAGATACTGTCTGTTGTAGAATCGGGTAAGGATTTGCTCATACGCTGCACTTTCTTCTGCTTTCTTTAACTCAGCGTAATCCTGGTAATCCGGATTCTCTACCAATGCTGCCCACTCTGTTCCCGGGTAGCGCTCGAGGATGAGCTGCCCCCAATAATTGCTGTTGCATGTTCCGCAAAACGGATTCGAATACCCTTCGTTGGTTTCTCTGAACAAATAGGTTCTATAGAGGAGATAAAATGCAGTTGGGTGAAATTCGCTGTTCTCAAAACGCGTTACCAACACCTCCCATTGTTCTATCGCGTTGTCGAGGTCATCGAGCTTTTCGCGGTAAATAACCCCAGAATTGTAGTAGGCATAGGCAATATCTGTATTGGCCTTGTCTTGCTGCTCTGTTCCACACGGCAGTTGAGCAATCAATTCTTCCACTGTAGGAATCATTTCATCT
>JBJOIB010000373.1:0-6540 GCA_046047375.1 Bacteroidota bacterium | reverse complement strand
GATAAAAATGATTGCCATACCGAGTAGCGCAAATGCAAGGGCTTGCATTACCAAAGGTTCACCGGCGTAGCTTGCCGGATCGGTGTTGTAGAGCATGAACACTTGCTTTCCGTCGGAATGGGTGTAGAGAAATTCTCCTTGCGTTTTCCAAGGCCATAGTTTTCGCAACGATCCCAAAAGGAAACCCGCCAGCAGGGCGATGGTGACACTCCGGTGCTTGTTGAACATCCAATTGAGGAGTTTGGAGAACGACAACAGACCAACAACGCAGCCTGCACCAAATACCGCTACAATTCCGATGTTGAAGCTTTTAACTGCCTCAATAACAGGTGCATACGCGCCTAATAAAAGAAGGATGAAGCTTCCTGAGATGCCCGGTAAAATCATGGCGCAAATGGCGATCATACCACACACAAAGTAGAACAGCAGTCCTGAAGATCCGGCAACAGGGGGCAAACCAGTGATTAACCAGGCGCTTATCGCGCCTACCACAAACATTGCTACTTGTGTCATTTTCCATTGGCCTACTTGTCTTGCAACCAATGGAACGGAGGCCAGCACCAAGCCAAAAAAGAATGACCAGAGTTGAATGGGTTTGTTGTCAAGTAGCCAGCTGATGAGGTGTGCAAGTGAAACAATCGCAGAACCGATACCAACGAAAAGAGCCACGATGAAATTGCCATTCAGGGCTTTCCAGAACGCGGCCAAGCCTTCGTTTTTTAACGTTTTCAGCAAGCTCAATTTTACACAGGCAATGGTGGCGAGCAGCTCTTCGTAAATCCCTGTGATAAAGGCAATTGTACCTCCAGAAACGCCCGGAATAACGTCAGCCGCCCCCATGGCAACACCTTTCAGTGCAACGAGTGCATAATGACGCAACGATGCCATGTTAATCGAGCAAGCTAGGTTCTATCTCCGTAATCCAAGCGAGGATTCCACCTTTCAGATTGTGCAGATTCGTATATCCTGCATTTGCTTCCAACGCGCTAATGACGGCTGCTGAGCGCGCTCCTGAACGGCAGTGAATCACCACAGGAATATCACGTCGAATTTCGTCCAAGTGGGCTAGCACTTGTCCCATAGGAATAGATAGACCGCCAATGTTGGCTTCCTCTACTTCATATACTTCGCGCACATCAATGAGTTGGTGTTCAACCCCGGTGTCTCGCATGTTTTTTAATTCCTGAACAGTAATAGTATTCATTGATTTTATTCTTTCTTGGCTTTTGGATTCACTTGTCGGGCACCTTCGCTTACGTTCTCAGGTAAGAATTCAAAGAAGGTATCACCTCTCAGACCGATGCGTAAGCATTCAAGAGGTATCACATCGTCCGGAGCAATGTTTCCGAGACTTACATTGGGCCCCATGTGCTTGATGAACCAAACCTGCTGGGTTTTCTTTGGTGCTTCCCACAGAATGTCTTCACCTTTTACTTTGGCCAGAATTTTATTGATCAAGATAACGTGGGCGGAGCCATTTGGGCGATAAATACCAACCGTTCCGCTCTCCCTCGCCTCGGCAATCACTTTCCAACTTCCGGCTGAAAGTTCGTTGCTCATCATTTTGATCCAACGGCTCGGACTGATAAGGATTCCTTCTTCTTTAGAACCCACCTCTGACAGAACAGTGTAGTTTTTACTCAGGCGTTGAATGATTTCGCATTTCACATCGTGCGGAATCACCATAGAGCCATCAGAAACTTCGATAGTTGAAAGACCAAGGCCGTCGATATATTTCAGATAATCATCGAGCATACCTCGAATGTAGAACGCTTCAAACAATGTACCACCGCAATAAACCTTCATTCCGGCATCGTGGTACAGTTTGATTTTTTCTTTCAGGTTTTTGGTGACCAAGGAGGTGCCGAATCCTAGTTTCAGCAAATCTATGTAGTCGCCAGAACGGGCTATCATATCTTCGGCCTCTCTCAAGCTAAGGCCTTTGTCCATTATCATGTTCAATCCCGAATGGCGCGGTTTAGAACCGCGTTCAGGAATAAAAGGAAGTTCGTAATTCATGGTTCAGGGCTTATACGTCTCCATCAATTGGATGACCACCTGGTCTTCCATCAATTCAGGAGAATATTCCAGCAAAGATTGGGATTTTTCGTACTCATCTGCAAGTAGGCTTTCCAATAATGCATAAGCTTCTTTGCGTTCTCCGTTGTGATAGCGGTAAGTAACCTCCCGGTATTTTAATTCTGTAGAGTCTTTGATGTAGGCCATTCCATCTTGCAATGTGATCAGGGCCATGTTGAAATTCAGTTGTCGCGCGTACACATCGCTGTAATCGAGCCACAACTCCTCGTTGTCGTTTTCAAGGTGCACGGCGCCTTCATATACCGAAATAGCCTCTTCATTCAACCCCATTTTTTTGAGCGTGGAGGCGATGAGCGACATGATATCTGTGCTTTCCGTTTCGAAACGAAGGGCATGTTCAAAATAGCGCAAAGCGGCACCATGTTCATCCTTTAGGTCGGCAACTACTCCCATGCCCACGTAAGCATCAGAGAAGGTGTCGTCTAAGGCAATCGATTTGCGGTAGTATTCTTCAGCTTCTTCTAGCTTATCTAGCCGTTCATAGCATTCGCCGATGTAGCAAAGCAACATGGCCTGCGGTGGCTCGTATTGTAGGATTTCGAAATAGCAGCTGATGGCGCGTTCGTATTTTTCGAGCTTCACATACGCACTAGCCAAATTCAATATGCCCGGTGTAAACTCGTCTTCAATGGCCAGGCAGAAACCAAAAGCATCAACAGCCTCTTCAGCGCGCTCTTGCTTGAGGTAAATGTTACCCAATATGTACCACGCTGAGAAAGAATACGGGTCTTCATCCAAAAACGCGTTGAAGAATGCAATGCTTTCTTCCACCTTGTTCGACATATCGAAACAATAGGCCAATTCATGCAAGGCCGTTTCGTTTTCAGGGTTGGAACGCAAGGCCTCATTCAAGGTCTCTATCGCCAAATCCCATTGCTCCAGATTTTCATATTCCAACGCCAATTCAAGGTAAATATCATCACGAAACTCACCCTCGCCCAATTCCAACGCGCGTTTGAGGTAAAAAATGGCCTTCTTGTGCTCCCGCAGCTGCGAGTGAATAGAAGCCAAAGTCAGCAGTATTTCTTCATTGTGGGGCTCAAAATTCAACAAGCTCGTAAGCTTGGGAATCGCTTTACTCAGTTTGCCTGTATTGGCATACAACTGAGCTTCACGAAGCAACAAAGCAGTGCTTTCAGGATACAATTCCTTGGCATACGCTAACAGCTTTTCCGCTTGTTTGAACTTCCCATTTTCGAGATAATATTCGAGCATCGTCTCGAATTGATCAATGTCAAAGAACCATGATTCGTTGCGAGTAACCATGGATTCGAATCGTTTAACCAACTCTTCGCGTTCTCCCTCATCCCTCGGACTCCATTCTTCTTCGTTCATAGACATTGTTCAGGTGCGATCTAAAACTAACCAATTCGTCAACGTCTTAGACTCCCAATATAGTGTATTTTTTTCACAATCATGCAGGGGTTTTTCACCTCTTTGCGCATAGTCATACCGCAATCGCAATCACAATGCCATTTATAGTTTTAGCACTGCTTGTGTAAAAATGCGTCCTTTTTCCCGAATAATCATGACATATTTTCCTGATTTCAGGTTACGCAGATCGATGGACTGACCGTTTCGCACGTTTTGTACTGACATCACCTGACGTCCGTTCAGATCAAACAAGGTTATTTCGGCCTGACTAACATGTGAGAGTTGCACATAATCCTGTGCCGGATTGGGATAAGCCACAGGCCTAGGTTCTTGAATTTCAGAAAGTCCAATACCGGGGTCTTCCGCCGGCCAATTGAACAACGAGTCGGTAGGAAAGCTCATCATGCTTCGGGCAAAGGTGCCAGCTACCAAGCGGTGATTGGTGGTGTCGATAGCGAGGTCAAAAACAGGTATATACGGCATATTGTTGCCCACTCGTTCCCAATGTACGCCGCCATCTGCGGTGTGATAAACACCTAGATCGGTAGCCACAAACAAGAGGGTGTCATTCAACACACGCACGCGATTGATGGGTTGCTCTGGTAGGTCGCCAGAAATGTCAATCCACGTTTGCCCGTTGTTGTCGGACCGGTGAATGTGCGACAAGTTGTCATTGTCTTTGTAACCGCTGTGGGTCACCCACACACGTTGTGGAGTCTCCCGGCTGGTCTCAATACAAGTCACATAGCGGTTAGGTAGTGTTCCGGTAATGCTAGTCCACACTCCCCCTGCATTTCCACGCCAAACGTTTCCATCCGTAGTGCCTGCAAAAAATGTGTTCCCGTTGTACCGGTCAATGGCTACAGTGCTGATCGTGTGGTAGGTTGGACCAAATATGTTGCCATCGGTCAGGTCGAAACTGATGGGCTCCCATGTGCCAAAAGGCGCGTCTGTCATATGGTATACGCGGTAAGTGCCTGTAATGAACTCGGCGTTATCAAAATCGCTCATCACATAAGGCATGTCCCAGTTCCTGCGATCTTCATTCTCAATGCCAAAGGTGAAATCGTCAACAAAACCACTGTATTCAACTACTATATTTCCGTTTTGCGTTTCCATGTACCGCAATTCAGGGTCAATAGGGTCGTAAACGCATTGAAATCCATCTCCCCCGTAATCCCGCACCCATCCATTCAAATCTTCGTAATTGCCAGTGGTCGTTCCGTTGTCTTGAGCGCCTCCTGTGTAATAATTCGGATTGTGAGGATCCAGTGCTACGCGATAGAATTGTGTGTTTGGAATATCATCGGTGTCAGACCACGATCCAAACTGATCGGATGTTCTGTACAAACCGCCATCGGTAGCGAGCAGTATATCGCCATTCGGCAAATAAACCATATCGTGCTTGTCAGCATGCACTTCGTAGAAATACCAAGGCGGACAACTCATGTTCCAGAAGACACCGTTATCGAAGGTCGTCCAAAGGTCAACACCGAGCACGGTAACTTCGTTTTCGTCATTGGGGTTTACGCGGATTTTTCCAAAGTACCAACCAAATCCACCCAATGCTTCTTCCAGGTCAAAGCCGTTGTATATATTGGTCCAATTTTCTCCTGCGTCGGATGTGCGGTAGATGCCTTCCAGTTGAAGGTCGGTGCCCACAACAATGGCCCACATTTTATCAGGCTCATTGGCTTTAATCTCCAGTCCGATGCGCGATTGCGGACCCAATGGCAGTCCGTTCTCGAGCATGGTCCAGCTGTTCCCCCCGTCTGTGGATTTCCAAATGCGCGCATCATCGCCCGAAACAAGGGATTCCTGGTTGTTGCGAATGCGGTTCCAAATAGCTACGAACAGTGTTTCAGGGTCGTCAGGTCGCATGATGAGGTCAATGACACCAGACTCGTCGTTCACATTGAACACCAGACTCCATGTTTGTCCGCCGTCTTCAGACTTGTAGAGGCCGCGATCAAAATTGCGTTCGAAAGGCAAGCCCATGGTTCCGGCATACACGATATCCGGATTTTCAGGGTGAATGGCAATTTTCGAGACGATGGATGCTTCGGCAAGACCAGAATACGTCCATGTTTCACCGCCATCGGTACTTTTATATATGCCGCCCCCAGGATGCGGAATGCCAGAGATATTCGGATCACCGGTACCTAAAAACAGGATGTCGGGATTGGAGGGAGCAAAGGCAATATCGCCAATCGCTAAATGATCCAACGCATCTGTTTTGGGTGTCCAAGTGTAGCCCCCGTCATCTGATTTGTAAGCGCCACCCGTGCTGTTGCCTACCCATATAATATCAGGATTTACGGGGTGTACAGCAATCACATTGATTCTCCCTCCGATGTTCTGAGGTCCTTCTAAACGCCATGGAGTATCTTCGTTGCGATGACCATCGGCTTCGCGAACAGCGTGTATTACCTCGTTCATTGCCCGAACATCGGGCTGGAATTCTGGCCACGAGCGCATCAACCACAATTGGTCGTATGGTTCCATTTTACGATCTTGGAAGTACTCCGACTCCGAAGTGCAAGCGGCGAGCATCACAGCGATGCCAAGAAATAATTTTCGCATGTTGAAAGGTACAACAGGATTTTGGTACTTAACGGCCTGCCTTTCACAAAAATGCTCCTTAATCATACAAGTGAAAGTGAAAAAAATGTGGATGCTTGTTTTCCTGCGGATGTTATTTGACCCGCTGAATCTGATATTTTTGCCTCACAAGTTAGAGGACAATGACGCTTATTAAATCTATTTCCGGAATTCGGGGTACCATCGGAGGTTCAGCCGGTGACGGACTAACACCTGTTGATGTTGTGCGGTTTACAGCCGCTTTTGCCGCTTTTTCGGGGGCAGGAAAGCGAAAAATAAAAGTCGTTGTGGGCAGAGATGCACGTATCAGCGGCCCTATGGTTCAACAACTTGTAACCGCTACTCTTCAAGGAATGGGCTGCGATGTGGTTGATCTTGGACTGAGCACTACGCCTACCGTTGAAGTGGCGGTTCCCGGGCTCGGCGCCGATGCAGGAATCATCCTTACCGCCAGTCATAACCCGA
>JBJOIB010000372.1:0-5957 GCA_046047375.1 Bacteroidota bacterium | reverse complement strand
GCCCTGCGGCCAATCAACCTCTTACGGTCAATGTCTCCCGATTTAAGGGACACCATTTTTTTGTGCACCAACACCTGATCATTGGCCGACAATACAAAGAGTCCGTTTTGTTGCGAGAGTGCGTCTAACCCTTTAAATCGAGACAAATCGCCGCCAAACAAGTCGGCAGCCCTGTCGTTCACGTCCTGCACAAGGCCCTGTTCAAGTAGAAATACGGCATCCGCAGAGCTCACAAACAAATTGCGAAACCTATCCTTGTTACGCTTCTGCTCTGTTATATCGACCACCGTACCTATGATCCGCTTTTCGTCTTCCTTTTCATACAAAAAGGCACTTTCTACGCACCAGGCAATGGTTTCATCCTTGCGTTGGTAGCGAATTTCATAGTTTTTTACTTTTCCTTGGGTTGTAATTGCGTTGATGAATTGCACACGTTCATCCGGATGCACGTAGAGGGCATTTCCATTGAGTGTGAGCAGCTCTTCTGTTGGAAAGCCTAGAATCTCGCCAAAAGCGTCGTTGGCTGCAATGATTTTTCCATCGAGGCGTGATTCGTAAATTCCGGCTACGTTGTTTTCAAAAGCTTCTAGCGCTTTTTTTCCCGGATATACCACTTCGCTCACGTTCAGCGTTACGAGGGCCTCATTGGAGTTGCTCAAGCGAAGGGCGTGAAATGAAATTCTGTTTTCCTTGTTTATTTCAGCATCTGAGGCTCCCTGGAGTGCCGCTGCCAATTCGTTGAAAACGATTTGTAGATTTTCGTCGGTAAGCGTTTGTTTTCCTTTGGTTTTGAACTGTTCTTTCAACCAATCAGCCGCTTCATTGCACCCCAATAGTTCACCGCTTGGCAGCGCTATCCTAAACAGATAGTCGTTGCTATTTTGCATCCAACGTTCTATGGCAGTTCTCATTCTTCGAGTTCCTTCGGCATTTTTACTCCCGCAATTCTAGTCATTTCTCCGTTTTTATACCGAATGGTCGATGCCACGGTTCCATCTTCATAAAAGTATTTCCAGTCTCCATCGCGCTCGCCGCCTTCGTATTTTCCTTCCATTTTCAACCTACCGGTTGGATAGTAGTACTTGTGTTTGCCAACTGGTATGCCCAGCACATACTCACCTTCGAAAATAATCTCGTTTTTATCGTAGTAGTGCACCCACTTTCCGTTCTTTTCCCCGTCGAGGTACTCTCCCTTTTCGGTGTGGTCGTTTACCTCATAGATCCACAAACCTGTTTTCAATCCGTCTACGTAAGCTCCTTGGTAAATAACCTTTCCTTCGGCATCGTATTCAAACCATTCACCGTCTTCACGGCCTTTTCTGAACACTTCTTCCCGCTTTACGCTTCCGTTTTCAAAAAGCCATTTCCAGTTTCCTGTTGGCTCACCGGCTTTGTAGCTGCCCGTTTGCTCTGTTTTTCCATTGATGAAGAAAAACTTCCACGGTCCCTCGCGCAAACCATCTTTGTAAGCGCCTTCTGCCCGCAGTTCACCTGAAGGGTAAAAGAGTTTCCAATCGCCTTGGTAGCGGCCCTGGTCATCAATTACTCCCTCACCTACTTTCACATTTTCTTCGTAAAGGTATCCGTTAATAATGGAGCCATCCTCCCCGTATTCTCTAAACACACCTTGTTTGCTATCATCTTTGTAGCTGCCCACCATTTTAAGGTTGCCGTCGGGGTAATATTCTTTGCGAATATCGAGGATTACTGCAGCGTCTGAATCTGTAACCAACTGTCCATCAAGGTATTGTTCTATTCGGTCTAAGTCTCCTTTTTTGGTGTAAAACTTAAACACCCCGTGGCGCAGGCCGTATTTGTAGTTTCCTTCCTCTTTGGTAATTCCGCTTGGGTACAGATCTACCCAGTATCCGGACCGCTGACCGTCGATGAAGCGGTTAATTTTTTCTATCGACTTCAAATAGCCGTTTTGGTACTGGAGCTTCGTAATAATTCGTCCACCCTCTTTGGCATATTCGAAGCCTTTCCCCTCTTCTTTGTTATTCACAAAAGTCACTGTTCTGTACAGCTCGCCAGTGTCGTAATAATACTCCCCTGTTCCTTCGCGCTTGTCGTTTTCATAGTTTATGCACGATACCAGCGAACTATCAGCGGTGTACTCCCGTGTAATTCCATTTTTCTTATCGTCTTCATACGAAATAATGCTTTGCAAGCTTCCATCGGGCCTGTTGAAAAGCCATTCACCGGTGAGCATAAAGTTTTTGCGCCATCCGGCAGATTTTAAGGTGCCATCTTCATAGTAGGTTTTCCAAAACCCATCCGGTCGGCCGTCTACCATTTCTCCTTCGCTCGATACCACTCCATTTGGATAGTAAAACCGAGTTATTTGAGGCAAGGTGTCTTGCTGTCCAACCGTGTGGATGAACGAGAACACAAAAAGCAGAAAAAGGGAAATGTGCGTTTTCAACAGCGTATATCAATTAATCTTCTTTTTTTAAAAAAAGATAGTTGTGTTGTATTAGGGTGTTAATATGGTTCAAATTTACGGTGTTCAGGATTTGGAATTTTGACTTATACACGGAATAATCACATTTTCCACAGGTAATGAACGTTAATTTTTGTTGAACATCAAGCAAGTAGAGGTGATATTAACAATTCGGCGTGTTGGTGAGCTGCTCATATTTATTTCTGTGGATAACGTTCATAACCTCGTTCGAATTGGTGAATATAGTTCTGAATTCTTTTGAAGCTTTACTCCTCATTTTTCATAACTATTGCTATCTGCCCAAATTTTGCGGGCTTCCAAATTTTTTCTTCAGATTTATTCAACAGATGTTAACCGTGGCTTAACATTGTTTTGAACGGTACAATGTGGGTATGAGTTGTTCGAAGTTCACGGGTTTTATTTGTTTCTTTGAAACAAATATGTTCGTATGAAGATTTCGATAGGATCTGACCATGCCGGCTTTGAGCGCAAGGCAATGGTGATTGAATGGTTGAAAGGAAAAGGATACACGGTGAATGACCGCGGTACCTATTCTGCTGATTCAGTGGATTATCCGGATTATGCACACGCGGTATCCAAAGATGTTGTAAATGGCGATTCTGAGCTGGGAGTGCTTATTTGTGGTTCAGCAAATGGTGTGGCTATGACAGCTAATAAATACGCTACCATTCGCGCTGCCATTTGTTGGGAGCCAGAGATTGCCTCGCTCGCCAGACAGCATAACGATGCGAATATTTGCTGTATTCCGGCACGCTTTATTTCCGAAGAAACCACTGCTGCACTCCTTGAAGCTTTTTTCAGCGCTTCATTTGAGGGCGGACGTCATGCGAACAGGGTTCAAAAAATTGGTTGTATATGAAAGGATTGTTCCTGATTGGTTGCTTAGCCCTTGCTATTGCTAGTGACTCACAAGTGTTGCTCAACAACCATTACGCTGACTCGATTGCTGTGAAATACAGTGAAACCATAACGGCAGAGGAACTCAAGCAGCATCTGAACATTCTTGCTTCGGATAAGTTCGAAGGGAGAGAAACCGGAATGCCCGGACAAAAAGCTGCTGCGGAGTATATTGTGAATTATTTCAACTCTTTAGGTGTACCCCCTTGCGTGGATGGCTCTTATCTGCAAGAGTTTCCTTTGCGCACAGAAAAAACGGTAGATGCCACCATGGCTGTAGACGAAAAGGCACATGCTTTTTTTGATGACTTCTACTTTTTTCCAGGGTTCAATCAGACCAATCTGAAGGGTAATTTGACATTTGCCGGCTATGGAATTGAGTCTGCATACTACAATGACTACGCGAACCTCAATGCGAAGAACAAAATCTTAGTGGTGTTAGACGGTGAACCGTTCGATAAATCAGGAGCCTCTCTGGTAACGGGTGTACAAGGTGCTTCTGAATGGTCGGGTGATTGGCGCTTGAAGCGCGATGTGGCCATGAAAAACGGCGCAACGGCTCTCATAATTTTAAACAGGGATTACGATCAATATACGGGACGTATTAAGTACTGGTTAACGAATCCCGGAATGAAGCTAGATATGGCCAGGGAAGAACGCCAGGAAGTGCTCCCTACTTATTTCGTTCGTCCAGAAGTTTTTGATGCCATGGTTGGAGGAGCTAAGAAACGGCAGGCCTTCATCAAGAAAATTAGCAAGTCGCGCAATCCCATTTCTAAACCTTTGAAATCACGTGTCGATATCAACATCAACCGCGAGGTAAATACCTTTACGAGTGAAAATATTCTGTGTTATATAGAAGGTTCTGATCCCTTGCTCAAGCACGAGTTGGTGGTCATTACAGCACATTATGATCACGTGGGTGTCATCAATGGAGAGATACACAATGGTGCAGATGACGACGGTTCAGGTACCGTTGCAGCAATGGAAATTGCAGAGGCCTTTATGGCAGCTAAAAAAGATGGATTTGGTCCGCGGAGAAGTGTGCTGGTGATGCTTGTGTCTGGAGAAGAAAAAGGACTACTGGGTTCAGAGTGGTACACAGAATTTCCAGTGTTTCCTTTGGAATCTACGGTGGTTGATTTGAACATCGATATGATTGGTAGAAAAGATGCGGAGCATGCTGATTCGAACTACGTGTACCTCATTGGAAGCGATAAGTTGAGCACAACCTTACATCAGCTCTCAGAGAAGGTAAACGAATCATTTGTGGGCTTGACGCTCGATTATACCTACAATGATCCGAAAGATCCAAACCGGTATTACTATCGAAGCGATCATTACAACTTCGCTAAAAACAACATCCCGTGTATTTTTTACTTCAGCGGAGTGCACGAAGATTACCACAAGCCAACAGATGACACCGATAAGATCATGTACGAAAAAACAGCTACCATAGCACAACTGGTGTTCTTAACAGGATGGGAAGTGGCGAACAGAGAGAAGCGTTTGGTGGTTGATGTGGAAAACGACTTCAGGTAGTTCTCAAGTAGTACACGTGGTAGATGGAGGAGAGCAATACGGCAACGGCTGCTAGCGCAGGATACAGTGTGTTGACGGGATCTCCAATGGCAGCTCTAACGTAACTGCCACCTACATCGTTGATGAAATACATAAGGATGTAGGTGAAAATGGTAACGCTTACCAATAAACCGAGTGGATGAATGAGACTCATCCATATTCCGCTTTTGTGTTCTCCATTCATCTGAACGGTTGCTTCGGAGTCTAATACAGAGGTAACTGTTTGACGCGGAGCGAAGAGAAAATTCTTCAAGTACACGATCAAACAGTTGTAAGCTATCACAAACAGAATGAAATCTTCATGCAAGTGGTCTGAATGATCGTGGGTACCGGGTATGCCGAGTACTCCCCCGGCATAAAATGCTGTGGTAAGAAGTGTTATAGCGATTATGGCAGCACCTAGATCTTTCAAAGAGTTAGTTCATACAGCATTTGTTCGAGCAATGCTTTGGTTTCATTTACGTAGCGCTCATAGTGTTTTCCAGTTCCGGGGCCGTAAAAACCGGTGTGAATTTTACGTACAACACCGTTCTGGTCAATAAATAATGATGTTGGGAACGAACTTATTTCATTGAGCATCGGAAAAAGTTTTCCCGCCTCATCTTTGGATGCCGTTCCTCCAATATAGCTGTCGTAAGGTAAACCAAGATCCTGTTTGTACTCATTGATGTGTTGCACATTGGCTTCGAAGGTCTGTCCGCGTTCAAAAGCAACAGGAATAATACGAAGACCGCGATCGGCATAAAGGGTGAAAAGTTCTTTGTAGAAGCGTGATTCGTCGAGGCAATTCGGGCACCAGGTTCCAAAGATTTGGACAATGGTTACATGGTCTTTGAATTGATTTGAGCCAAAGGTTTGAATTTCACCGGTAGCATCAACGGCGTTGAAAGCGATGGGGGAATCTTTGGAAGTGGTGTATGTGAGGCTGTACGGGTTACGGAGCATTGCGGTAGAATCTTTTCGTCCGCTGAAGGGTTCAGACCAGTGGTTACCGCTGTAAAACATTCCATTTACT
>JBJOIB010000371.1:0-7613 GCA_046047375.1 Bacteroidota bacterium | reverse complement strand
AAGACGTTTTTCAGTGAATCGTTGGCGAAAGATGATGGGGAAGAGGTTTCGACCCGTGAAGTGAAAAAAATATTGCAAGATGCTATTGATGGTGAAGAAAAACGCCACCCTCTCACAGATGAGCGTCTGATGCAGTTGCTGAAGGAAAAGGGATATAACATAGCACGAAGAACGGTTGCCAAATACCGCGAGCAGTTGAATATTCCGGTTGCCCGTTTGAGAAAGGAATTGTAATGGACAGAACGATTGCAAAGGCAATATCATCCGTCTTTCACCCTCTCTGGATGCCGCTTTTAACGCTTGTTATAGCTTTTTTTGTGGATCCTTTTTTGGGCTTACATCCGGCAGCGTTTATCTTTCTACTTGCCATGCTCTTCATGAATGCTGCTCTTCCCGGATTGACTATTTTGTACATGGCCAGGAAGAATATGATTTCGAACCTTGAAATCAGCAATCGCACGGAGCGCTGGGTTCCATTTTTTCTTGTTTTTGGCTACTACATTATTTCTTATGTATTGCTTCGGACCAAGGTTGATTTTGTGCCACCTGTAGTTTACTCCATTTTCTTCGCTTTGCTGACTTCCCTGCTCACGGCCTTGGTAGTCAATAATTTCACGAAAATCAGTGTGCACCTGATGGCGTTTGGCGGATTTTTAGGCACTCTTGCAGCCCTCAACGTGATGCACTATTTAGGCCAAGGGCTATTTATTGGGTTATTGCTGCTTGTAGGTTCCTTTGTGGCGTGGTCCCGCCTAGTCCTGAACGTACATACCCACAAGCAGTTGTACCTGGGTTTTTCCGTAGGATTTTGTATTCATTTTTTCATGATCACCTACGGAATCTTCTTTTAACTAGATAAGGATGATGGACATACCCAGTGATAGAGGGTAGAATGGCTCGCTGTACTTGGTTTTAAACAGCGGACTTAGGTTATAGCATCCGTAGGCACTGAACCTTCCTTTTCCCAAACGAACCGTTAGTCCGTAACGCAATGGCTCTAGTCCATCAATTTTGTAAAACTTCCTATTACCGTCGTCATCAATGATCTTTTCATGGCTGCTCAACGCGTAACCGATTTTTGCTCCGAGATGCAAACGCCATGGGCTCTCTGAGTTGGAGCGAATACGGATTTCAACCGGAATCTCAGCGTAGGTAATGGCTAGTTTGTATTTCTCGTAGCGGTACGTGGCTGGGAAGGCTCGGAAGTGGATTTGTGCCAAAGAATCCCGCTGGAACGAACCATTGAGGTGTAAGTTGAATGAACTGATCCCATACCCAAAAGCAACACTGAGCCGCGAGGATTTGATGGGATAGTCGTACATGATATACGCATTGAACCCGGGTGACCACGGTCGGATTTTCAATCCTTGCGGACCGGATAGCAAAACGTCATTGTGAAGATCTATCACAAACCGATCTTGCGATTGCGGGGCTACAATAGGGACATTCTCAGCAGTCTGACCCCATAGAAGATTCGAAAGGAAAAACGGGAATAAAAGAATTCCGATAGGCCTCATTGCATCAATTTTTTCTGCCAATTCCACGCATCAATAAGGGCATCGGCCAGTGATTTTTCACACCGCCATTGCAAATGCGTGTTGGCTTTGCTCGCTGTTGCGAAGATTTGCTCTACATCACCCGCTCTGCGCGGTCCTACAGAATAATTCAACGCAACACCAGTTACGCGTGTAAAGGTATCAATAACTTCCTGAACCGAGTTTCCGGCGCCACTTCCCAAATTAAATGTTTCACAGCCTGAACCATTTAGATTTAACCAAGACAAGGCGGCCACGTGTGCTTTTGCTAAATCAACCACATGAATGTAATCTCGAATGCAAGTGCCATCTGGCGTGTCGTAATCATTGCCGAAAACAGTTAAGCTGCTCCGCAAGCCGGCAGCCGTTTGGGTGATATAAGGAATAAGATTCTCAGGCACTCCCAGAGGAAGTTCACCAATCAAACCGCTTGGGTGAGCACCCACAGGATTGAAGTAACGCAGAAGCACGGCACCCAAAGGCCCCGCTTGCGCTGTGTCGTGAATCATGCGCTCACAGATCTGTTTCGTATACCCATAAGGCGATTTTGCTTCGGCCAATGGGGTGTCTTCTGAAACAGGATTGCTTTCTGGCTGTCCGTATACCGTGCAGCTGGATGAAAAAACCAGCAACCGAGTGCCGAACTCGTGCATCAATTGCAGTAAAACCCGGGTTGAATTGAGGTTGTTGTGGTAGTACTTAAGAGGATGTTTTACAGAATCACCCACCGCTTTGAATGCAGCAAAGTGAATAACCCCTTCAAATGGACCCGCTTTTTCAAATACAGCGCGTAAGTCACTTTCAACCGTGCAATCAACGTGATAAAACGCGCAAGGAATGCCCGTAATTCGCTCAATGCCTTCAAGTACCGAAGCGTTTGAATTACTGAGGTTATCAACTATTACCGGGGTGTATCCCGCCTGAACGAGTTCAACTACCGTGTGCGATCCGATAAAGCCGGCACCACCGGTGACTAAAATCTTTGACATAGATGGATAAAGGTTGGCTAAAGGTAATAAAAGGGATCAGTTCAGAAGAATCTTACACAAGAAGGTAACATGAAAATACAACTGCTTGCAGGTGGCTAGCGTAAAAAAGGGGAACATAGATTTGAAGGGAAGATGGAAGTGCTGTTGTTAGAAGACCGTCTACGCGATGGTGAAGTAGTGGCCGGTGTGCTCGAAATGCTCGATAAATCCGGCAGTCTCAAAGTAGTTGTGCTAGAAAGCCATGCTTTGGGTTTTTTTTCTCATTCTGAAACACAACCCTTAGGCATAGTGCTTTTTCTGAACGGACAAGAAGCCATTGGCATCTATCCAGATTCAAACTACAACCTCATGAAATCGGATGCTTTCGGAATCAACCGGTTGTGCAGTGACCCCCGTTACAGGGTGAACAACGCTGCGCAAAGACAAGTGTGTTTTATAACCTATCTGATGGGACTGCATGCCGATGACGCGGCAATGTCACATCTAAACAACTGAAATCCAATGAGTCATTAATATTTTCCTTCTGCGGATGCGGTTTTTTTTACAGGAATTGAAACTGGATGCAAGAACCTCCGTAAGAGGAATCACTAACCTATCTAACAAATGAATACCAGTAACCACGACAAGCTCTTTGACTTGTCGTACCTAAACCAGATTTTCCAAGGAAATCAGGAGATGGTACACAAGATTATACAATTGTTCCTCGAGCAAGTTCCTGAATACATCCAGGAAATGGAAGAATGTGTAAACCGCAACGACATGCTCGCTTTACACCCCCTGGCTCACAAGGCAAAGTCAAGTATTTCGATGCTTGGACTGCGCACTCTGGAGGAGAAAGTGATCAAAATCGAAAGCGACTCGAAAAGTCATCGGAATTTCGATGTGCTGCCTACTCTGGTGCACCAATTGAGAGATGACTGCTTAACAGCGAAACGCCAGTTGGCCGAGCTGTTACAGGCGAGTTGATATTAAATAGCGCTGTAAGTTATCAAATGCCACTTCTGTATGGAGTGGCATTTGTATTTTTGCCTCAGATCATGGCAACATGCAGCAAGTAAAACTTTCACCCGAAGATAGCTCGGTCATTCAAGGCCGATACGGAAATGAAGAATCATTCTTCCGTATCCTTGACGCGCTGCTCAAAGGTGGACACTTTACCCCCTTGACACAAGCCTGCTCGGTCAACCATGGAATCGTTCAGCTTTCTATTGAGGAGCAAAACCAGTTTGTTCAACTGTTCGAGGAGCAGAAAAAAGACTATGAATTAGCTTCTTTTGTGCCTGCAAGCGGGGCTGCATCGCGCATGTTTCAAGACCTGAGAGAGGGAAATGAAAATGCCGCTGAGTATAAACGATTTAGCGATCATCATACCTTATTTCCTTTTATCAACGCGTGGCGTGAACAGGTGAAAGAATGGCCTTCAAATCAACCTTTGCCCTTCCGGTTTTTGGATGAAACGCTTCTTTCACAAGGGCTGCAACTAGCGATGAAACCGAAAGGTAGCGTGCCATTTCATCAGTACGAAAACGAAATTAGAACTGCTTTTCAAGAACACGTACACGAAGCGATTCATTTCCTAGAGGGACGCACAGGTGTGCACATCCACTTCACAGTAGCATCGAACTTTTCTGTGAACGACAGAAATAGTTTGCGCAGCTATGCAATGGAGATAGGAGCCAGAAGAGGGAAGGTGGTAACGGTTTCTTTTTCGCATCAATATCCCAATACCGATGTGCCAGCTCTAACGGAAGAAGGAGAGCCCCTGCGCGATGAGCATGGTAACATCGTTTTTAGACCCGGCGGACATGGTTCATTGTTGTCGAACCTCAATCAGCTCTATGCTGATCTTGTGTTCATCAAGAACATCGACAATGTTGTTCGGGAGGGAAAAAATGAACTCGTGTTTTTCACGCGAAAAATGCTCGGTGGCTATCTGATGAATTTATTGCACCAACGCAATAAACTTATTTCAGCCCTTCGCAAAGGCGATGAAGAAGCAAGTCTTGAGGCACAAAAGTTTGTTCTGAAACATTTTGGTTTTGAACCTGAAGTGCCTGAAGTGTTCGAAGTATTGAACAGACCTCTGCGCGTTTGTGGAATGGTAAGAAACGAAGGAGAACCAGGTGGGGGGCCTTTTTGGGTACGCAATAAAGAGGGGCGCACTACAGTGCAGATAGTGGAGAAGGCGCAGATTGATTGCAACGACGCTGAACAACAGAAAATCCTTGACGAAAGCACCTATTTCAATCCTGTCGATATTGTTTGCTCTTTCCGCAACGAAGAAGGTGAGGTGTATGATTTATCAGCATTTGCGGATAACGATCTGGCTTTCGTTACAAATAAAAAGCACAACGGGAAAACCATTCGGGTGTATGAGCACCCGGGTTTGTGGAATGGCTCCATGGCTGGCTGGAATTCAGTTTTCGTGGAAATATCAAAGGAGGTGTTTGCTCCTGTGAAGACGGTCAATGATTTGCTTCGACCGGCGCACCAAAAATAAAGGCCGGACAATCCGGCCTCCTTTGGGAATAACTATTATTTATTGTTTGATGATTGTTTGCAAGGTTACATGGTTGTTGTGCTCAAATCGAACGGTATGGAAGCCATTCCGAAGCGCGACTTGAGGAACTACAATCATTTTCTGTGGCAGGTCTGATGGTGCCACTGTGCCTTCGAACACCTGATTTCCCATCACATCGAACACAAGGATTCGTCCTGGTGTGCCTGAAAAAGGTGGTATCGACACGGTAAAGTCAGTCACAAAAGGATTCGGATAACAGCTGATCGCCAGTTCTTCTTCGGTGGCAGAAACAAAATCGAAGGAGAAGGTTTTCATTCCGACAGCTTGTGCAGGTGCAAAATCAACAGGCTCATCATTGACCATCGTACCGGTGATGAGGTGTTTGGAGTCTGTGCTACCAAAAAGGGTCAAGGATGAAGTAGATGGGACCAATACCTCCAACCAATACGTTTGCGCACTTACCACTTGGAACGGCTCAAATCGCACGGCCAGTGCATTTTCACGTCCGGGGAGTTCGTAAAGTATCCCAACGGCAATCAAACTACCCTTGGTATTGGTAATGGCAACTTCTACAGACCCTGTTGTTCCTGTTAACGCACCATTGAAATAAATTCCCTCAATCATGCCATCACTGCAAAACTGCAGTTCTTGCACCATGCGGTCTCCTGAAAGCAGATACGTGTCTCCAATATGGTGCTGAGCCACCACGCAATCGTGCTCCGGAAAGTTGTCTACGGTAAGCTGAGCGGTGGGTGTTACTTCTGTCTCGATGACCTCAAATGATAAATCCATGGAGGTATCTGTGTTGTTGAGCAAGAGTTTCCCGCATGGGTACGGATCGTTCTTCCCTACCGCCATTCTCGGCAATTCGGCTGGCCAAGCACCCAATTTTTCAATGCATAATTCATATTCAACACCGGGGTTGAGTGCCGCTGGATTGTCGAATTGAATGAGGATGGGCATGGTTTCTTCAGAAGCCAACAGGTGAGCTACATAACTCTGAATTACCGCTTTACCGATTTTCAGGGTTACGCGTAGATCTCCTGAAACCTCGCTTTGGTATTGCAATACCAACTCACTGAGGGTTACACTTTGGGAGGGGGTGAACGTTTGAGTTAGTTGATCATTGAATTTCAACAACCCATTTGCAGTCGTTTGGCCCAGTGGGCAGGTGGTACGATTGGGTGCATCAAATAAATCTGCTTGTTTGCGGATCCCAATCTCGAATGTTAGATCACCGTTGGCTGCTTTTTCATTGATTTTCAAACTGCCGGAGTCGTACAGATTGGACTCTGAAAAGGCAACGATTACTTTTCGGTCATGCGGAATGTCAATATGCACTGAGTATTCTTTATCGGCCAATAGGTGAATATCACGGGCAATCCATGCGCGAACGTCATGGGGCTGGTTGTTTCCCGGAATCACAATCAACTGACGTGAAATGGTTCTTCCGTTTTGTTGAATGCTCATCGGTACACTGAACGATTCGTTATCAGCTGATTGAAGATAATACAATAGGTATTCTAACTTGCCGTTTTGGCACGGTACAAAGCTCTGATCAATGGTTCCACCATGCAATTCAAGCGAGGCGGAACTGTGCTTTTGTACAATCAAGCATCCTGAAGGCAGTTCTGCCGTTGCTAGCGCAGTACAGGCAAAAAACAGCGATACGGTCAAGAGATAAAATGAGTGCATAGACATTTAATTGTTTGCACCCTTATACTTTGAGCGTTAAACGAGGTTTGTGTGAATCAGAGTGTTTTGGTTGTAGGCGGATTCCTAAACCATCTACTTGTAGTCAGAGATGCTAATCACCTGATCGGCTCGAATGTAGTCATCCGCATTGCTGTTGGTAGATACCACTACCGTGCGCTGATCACCGTAAAACGCTAGCAGTTGGCGGTACCAGGCAATGGCGTTTTGATCGAGATTGGAAGTAGGCTCATCTAGAAAGACCACTTGCGAGGATGTTAGCAATGCGAGTACCAGGCGCACACGTTGCCGCATGCCGCTTGAAAAATGACAAAGTCTTTTGTTGGCATGTTGTGAGAGTTCGGCGATATCCATGATTTCACGCGTACTCCATGGCTGGAGGAATGGACGAAAGGTGGCTTGAAAAGCGATGGTTTCTTCTAGGGTAAGATCTTCATACAGATCCATGTACGGTGTGGCAATGGATACACGTTGAGCCAATTCGATGTGTTCCAGAGTTTTACCGTTTTCAGAAGCGATAATGATTCCTTCTGACGGTTCCATGAAGCCACTAACTATTGCCAGCAACGTTGATTTTCCGGAGCCATTAGGTCCAACAAATAGGGAGTGCGAATTCTCGGGAATGTTGATGTTAACACCTCGGAAAATCCAATCGCGACCAAAGCGTCTGCCAATGTTTTCTGCTCGGATGTGCATATGCCCTATACCGGCCCGCGAATGATGCCCTTGGTTGACTCGCGAATAAAGTCGAGGATGATCTGTTTTTCAGGCGTTTGCGGCAATTCAAGTTCAGCTACCATCAACGCTTGCGACATGTTGTTGTTGTGAACGTACAAGGTTCGGTACACATCTTCG
>JBJOIB010000370.1:0-8950 GCA_046047375.1 Bacteroidota bacterium | reverse complement strand
AGTGATTCCACCCGGACTAAGCACATTTACTTCGATGAGCTTTTCTTCAATCAAATCCAGTCCCACAAAGAACAACCCATCTTTCACCAATTTGGCGCCAACCACTTTGCACAAGCGCTTTTCAGCTTTGGTCAAGGTGTGCTTTGCATACGTTCCACCGGCTGAAAGATTCGAACGGGCATCGCCTGATGCAGGAATGCGTCTCATCGCCCCAATAGGTTCACCATGCAACATCAATACGCGAATGTCTCCTTTTTCAGCTCCTTCAACATATTCTTGTACAATGACGTAATTGCTCTCCGATTTCCCGCTGATGTAAAAATCCAACAGTGAACTGATATTCTGATCAGCACCTTTTTCCAATACAATTACGCCGCTGCCTCCATAGCCATTCAATGGCTTCATGATCATCTTATCTGACTTGCTTTCTTTGATCACTCGCTTGAGGTACTCCTTGTTTTTTGAAACGTGAGTGGCCGGTATGATTTCATTTTTTGGATCGTAAAATGCCGCTGGATATAATTTGTTATTGGCCTCCCGCAAACCCTCCACAGAGTTGATGATGAAGACCTGGTTTTTTACTGAATCCAGAAAATTCAGTACAATCGCATCTAAAGGTGGATTCGCACGCATAAAGATGACGTCAAATCCGGCGAGAGGTAGCATTTGATCATTGAAAGTGGCTGTTTTATGAAAGTTGGGAATGGATTTCGGTACTTTCCCTTTTTTGAAAACCTTGCAAAATGCCATAGGAAGACAATCGCGAATGGTTAAATTTTCTCCTACGGTGATGGCTACCTGATAACCGCGTTCTGCAACTTCGTGGATCAACCGAAGAGTGGTGTCTGTCTCGGGCTTAACATTCTCCCAAGGATACATGATGAACAAATAATTCATGCGTAAACTGTAAAAATTTGCGGAATCTACAGCTATCCCGAATCGGGCACTTCACGCGAACAATAACGATGTATTATGAAATTGTTGTTTCGTTCAAAACCTTTCCCCTTGCTCCATCACAGACCAAACGTACCTTTTACCGGATGAAAGATTTTTCAATATTACATTTCGTGCGTACCTTCGGGCCAAACCTTTTTTATGATGCGCTTACGTCTTCTACCACTGCTATTTCTACCCTTCGCAGTTCATGCTGAACCGGGAGATACTACGATTGTTCAAACCTTTACCTTTGAAGAGCAAAACAATCCGGCTACCGCCTATGATTCGCCCGGAAGACGCTGGTTTACCTTCCCAGACAACAGCACTGAGTACCGAAAAATACTCATGTACCATACGTTGAAATGTTTTGAAGATGGTACGGCTGGTAACCTTGGATTTCCTTGCGGAGAATGGGATTACCTGACTTACAATTACCTTTTTGAACATACAGGACAACTCGATAGCACTGCCCTTCAGCACCCACTTTACTTGCTAGATAACGCAGACTTCGTTTCCGCAGATCTCATCGCGCAACCGCGCTTTAATTACCTCACGCTTACGTATCCGGCTCTATCTATTTCTGCCATCAACAACATCAATGATGTTATGGTTGGAAGTGCCGATGGTACCTCAGAAGTAGTCTTCAATGCACCTGCCTATCAGCACCGATTCCAAACGGTTTACACCGCGGAAGAGCTGCAGAATGCAGGCTTATCTGCTGGTCCAATCAACCGCCTTACTTTTATGTTTGAAAATGCGGGATCATTGCCTTTTGCGCGCATGAAAATGGGCAACCGCGCGGATTTTTCGTTTGATGGATTCGATAACGGCACCTTCACAACTGTTTTTGAAGGTGATCTGTCGTTTGCCCCAGGAGCGCAAACCATTGCCTTGACGACGGCGTTCGATTGGGACGGTACTTCTGATATCCTCCTCGAAATAGCCACTTTTGGAGATGATACCGGTATGCCTGTAGCGGTGCAAACTCAGGAAGTGCCTGAATCTACAGTGTTTTCAGGAGGGGCATTGCAACAGTACATGGAGTTCAATGGAAATGATCAGATCAGCGTACCACCAAGCGTGTTCGCAGCCATTTCCGATGAAGTAACCATCGCTTTTTGGATTCGTGGCGATGCCGCAGCGCAGCCTGAAAACGGAACGGTGTTCGAAGGTGTCAACTCAGCCAACAACCGCGTACTCAATAGCCACCTGCCATGGAGCAACAGCCGGGTGTATTGGGATGCCGGATGGGACGGCGGCTATGACCGAATCGATAAAGCTGCCGTAGAAGCAAATTTCGAAGGCCAATGGAACCACTGGGCGTTCACTAAAAACAACGTTACGGGTGACATGAAAATTTACCTCAATGGCGCCCTCTGGCACAGCGGGTCCAACTTCGATAACTCCATGGCAGGAATCGTAAAATTCACCATTGGAGCGGCCAGTAGCTGGACGAACTACTACCGCGGTGATATCGATGACTTCCGTATCTTCTCCTCAGAACTCTCTGAAACCGAGATTGCAGAGATGCGCTCTGCAGCTATCACACCCGAACATCCGCTTTACAGTGAAATGCTTATCAACTATACCTTCGATGATGAAACAGGGGCTTTGGCGTTGAACGGCGCTGAACCAACCGCCGACGGTGTTTTAAACGGTTCTCCGCAACGCCGCTTGCACATGCCATGGAATCTTGGACTAACGCATACCAGCGGTTCATCCCGTCCGGTCATCTCTTTTGGATTTGCTGATTACACCGTTGAATCGGTCAACTCAGGTGTAGATATTCCAGTGCCGGCTGATGCTGTCATCCTTTCTGAATGGGAGGTCGTTGGAAACAGTGTACAGCTTGTTCAAGCTAACCCTTACTGGTTGCCTGGAAATAGCCTCTATTACTACGAAAACGGCATCGTGTACATGGAGGAAGTGGATACCAACCCTGTTACGACGTTTACCAATGAAACGCTCAACTACTTCGGTGTCCCTTATGAAGTCATCAACCGCTTTGAACTCGGACGATATATTACGCCGTACGGAATACAGCTTGATTTGGAAGATGGCTGGACATGGGTGTTCGATGTAACCGATTATGAACCTCTTCTTCATGGAGAAGTGGAACTGGAAGCAGGAAACTGGCAAGAATTGCTTGATTTGAAGTTTGTGTTCATCGAAGGAACGCCAGAACGCGATGTTCAACGCGTGGAAACGCTGTGGAGTGGTTCGTTCGGATTGGGCAATTTCGAAAGCCAAGTAGGCCCTGTTTCGGTTGATGTGGAAGAAGGTGAAGAAATGTTTCGCCTGAAAACACGCGCATCTGGACATGGTTTCGGAACAGGAAACAACTGCGCTGAATTCTGCTACAATTTGCACAGCGTGAAGGTGAATGGAAACACTGAATGGACATGGGAAATCATGCAAGAATGTGCAGATAACCCCCTCTATCCGCAAGGTGGAACGTGGATTTACGACCGCGCCGCATGGTGTCCGGGGGCCCCTGTTACTACCCAAGACCTTGAACTGACACCTCTGGTAACCGGTGATTCGTTCGAAGTGGATTACGATGTTACCTATGATCCTTATGGTAACTATGTTTTTGAAGGACAGCTAGTTACCTATGGTGCTCCCAATCATCAAAACGATGTTGAACTTGACTGGATCATCGCACCAAGTGATTGGAAGATCATGAGCCGTGTCAATCCTATTTGCGACGAGCCTGTTATTCGCATCCGAAACCTCGGTGAACAGACGCTAACTTCTGCCACGATTACCTATCAGGCAGGTGGCACAGCATACACCATGGAGTGGACGGGTAACCTGCCGTTTTTGGCTACTGAAGAGGTGACCCTTTTGGTTGAAGATCCCTCTTTCTGGTCGGGTTCTGACGAAGAACTAAACCTATTTCAAGTGGAGGTGTATAACCCCAACGGGGTGGATGATGAAAATCCTTCCAATAATGCTGGTACCAGCCACTTCCGCCGCCCACCAATCTATACCTATGGTGAAGGTGAAGATGATGATAACAGGCTGATTGTATGGACGAAGACAAACGGCGCTCCATGGGAAACAGAGGTGTTGATTCAGACCCTTTCAGGTGATACGGTATTCTTCCGCGATGACTACAGCCAGGCGAATACCAACTACCAGGATACCATCCAACTCAACGCGGGCTGCTACCGCGCTCTCATCTCAGATTCAGATGATGATGGATTGAGCTTTTTCGCTAACAACGATGGCAATGGCTATGTGCGATTTAAGGAAGTGGCAGGACCGAATTTCATCAGTTTTGAACCGGATTTCGGAAAAGAGATCATTCACTATTTTCAATTCGTTACCGGACTAACTTCTGTAAACGAATGGAACAGCGATCGACTCACTTTATCGGTTTATCCAAACCCTGGTCATGAGTATCTCGAGGTTAAGCTCGGTGGTTGGAAAGAGGCTATTACCTGGTCTCTTGTGGATATGAATGGCAAAACAGTTTCTACAGGTGTGCATAGCATGCTTCAGGGCAACCGCTTTACCATCTCTGCTGAAAGTTTGTCGTCTGGCTTGTACATGCTCGTGGTGAGCAACGGTAAGCAGCGGTCTGTGCAGCGGTGGATGAAGGAATAAAGGGAGTTTTATTGCAAGTTCGCACGTACAGTGCGGATGTATCCTTCTCCTTCAAAGCGCACCAGGTATTGTCCGGCGCTGAGTCCCGCTTCCCGAAGGTCAAAAATGCCGGCCGAATAGTCGTTTTGCGTATAAACGCACGACACATCACCGAGCTCCCTTCCGCGTAGGTCGAAAACCACAATGCGACTGATTTGTACATCGGCCTCAAAGTGAAACACACCGGAAGATGGATTGGGGTAGAGAATAACTGAACTCTCCAAAACCCCCGTCTGCTCTTGCAAAAGACGGTGAGCAACGAAAAAATCGGGAATACCATATCCCAAGGAGTCATTGGGCTGGTTGTAAAGACTGGCACTTTTTTCAATGGCGCGCAAAATATCCATATTCGTTGCTTCAGGATGCGCTTGCCAGAGGCATGCAGCCAGGCCGCATAAAATAGGGGAGGCAAAACTGGTCCCGTTACCACGGCGTATCGTGCTGTCTGGTGCTGCAAACCAAGCTCCCTGGCCAAGAGCACATACGTTGGGCTTGATGCGTCCATCGGCCGTCGGGCCAAAAGAACTGAAAGGTGCGTGAATGCCATCGGTATTCACGGCGCCAACGGTTAAAACGCTATCGGCATCACCTGGGGTTGAAATATACCGCCAAGGAGAGGAACCCAAATTTCCAGCACTCGTCACCAGCAGCATCCCGCGACGAGCGGCCATGGTTGAAGCTATCGCTATGCGGGTTGTTCGCCCGTCCATATCAGCATATGTGTGGTCTTGACTGGGATCATCGAAAGTGCTGTACCCCAAGGAGGTATTCACCACCCATATGCCCATCCTGTCTGCCTCTTCTATGGCAGCTACCCAGTTGTCTTCTTCCAGCACGTACTCTGTTTCCCCATCTTCTGTTCTAAACAGGTAGTAATCGGCTCCCGGAGCAGTTCCAATAAGGCTGTCAGCCAGATTGCCCGCCATGGTGCTCAAGACGTACATCCCGTGGTAGTGGTGGTCTGTAACAGTGTTGTCCCAATCAACGAAATCGTGCACTTCGTGCAACCGATTCTCAGCATACAATTGGTCGAACACAGGGAGCACGGGTACGCGCTTAAAGCCGGCATCCATAACACCTATTTTCATTCCGCTCCCCGTAAAACCAGCTCCATGTAAGAAGAGTCCGTTCAGCTGAACAATCTGCTGCAATCCATATCCGTAAGCCGATGTATCTTGACCGAGAACGGTAGATCGCAAAGCGTATTCTGGCATTGCAGGTTGTTGGTACACAGGCACTTTTTTCACCTGCAGAACAAACGGCAATTGTTCAATGGCAGCCACCACGCCATCGTCAACGATTTTAGCAGAGATGGCATTGAACCAGCGTGAAGTGTGCATCACCTGTACGTTCCCTAAGGCAGTTACTGCAGCAATGTAGTCTTCATTCACCGGGAGGTCTTCCGTGGTAATAGGATAGCCGTTTTTAGCCCTCCGAATGAGTGCTTCTTGAGAGAGGAAGGCTTCAGGCGCTTGTAGGGAGTAAGGAGAATTGCTTTTGTCGGTAAACTGTATCCAGTATTTTGTTGGCGCTGTTTGGGCGCTGCTTGCGAACGACCACAAGCAAGCAACAACAACCAACACGCGTATCATTCGGTACCGTAGTTGATGGCTCGCATGTGCACAAACACTCCGGTAATCTCGAGGTTCTGATAGGTGAGGTCGAGTAGGCGTTTTTCTATCAGCCCCACTCCGCGTGCATATACTTCCCATGCTTCTTCTTGGTCTATAAGGTTGATGTTGTTGCGTTGTTCCACCTTAACGGTTTCATTGAAGCTGAGGTTGTCTACCTGGTAAGGAATGTTCAGACTACCATAGGCGTATTGCCAAGGTGCATCGGTATTGTAAACGTTTCCATCCCAAGAATCACCTTGCTCCATAGGGAAAACAAGGCGTATGTAGCGAATGTTCTCTTCAATGCGTTCGGCTGTAGTGGTGGTGCGTTTTTGAACCCACACGTCGGTCAGTTCCCATTCATCGGTTAGGTTGGTGCGTTTGTAGCGTTCTACCTTCAATGCCATTTGGCGTTCATTGTCTATAAAATCATCGGCGATAACTTCACGCAAGTAGAAATGAGAGGTGTCGTTTACTTCGCCATAGCTAATGGAATCCACTTCGTATTCTACGAATGTTCCTATTTCAGTAGGAAAGTAATCATAACCAAAGTCGATGGCCTCATAGTCTGTTTTTTTCTTGCAACCGGCCAAAACCAGCGTTGCAAGGGCAATAGCGAATAGAGTGTGTTTCATCGTTCGTCTACAGATTGAAGTTCTCCTGCAAGGTAGTGTTCTATTTTGGTAATTCTTCCATCGGTGTTATACCAGGTTACCTCACCGTCGAGTACGCCGTTCACATATTCTCCTTCGCATTTGATTTGTGTGCCCACAAGTTTTTCGCGAAATTGAATTCCACCGCCTGGCATAGGCTCTTCCAATGGTTCGCGAATAAACTCCCCTTGTTCATACCATTCGGTGAACGGACCGTGTTTTTTTCGCTCTTTGTAAGTATAAGTGGATGCTGGAATGCCATTGTCAAAATAATCAGTGAACTCACCATTTTCGCGCACAACCTTGGTTTCAACCCCTTTGTCGTATTTTATGGTGAGCTCAATTTCGCCACTGGAGTTGAATTTGATCCACAGTCCATCTTTGGCTCCTTTGATGTATTTGCCTTGAACAAAAGGTCTTCCGTTTGCTTCATACAACTTATAATCGCCGTTCAATTCGCCGTATTCATAGCTTCCTTCGCCTTTTAGTCGACCGTTTTCAAAGTATTCGCGGTAAGCGCCGTGTTTTTCATCGCGCGCGTACGAGTATTCGCTGAGCACTTTTCCGTTGGCGAAGTATTCAATCGATTTCCCTTCTCGTTTATTGTCTACATACGTTTCGCTTGTTTTCAGCACTCCTTGTTCGGTGTAAAACTCCCAGGCACCTTGCTTCCATTTTTCTGTGTTTCCATCTACGGTTTTTTCGGTATAGTGGCCTTTGGATAGCACTTTGCCGTTTTTGTAATAGTTCACCACGAACATATTGCGTGTTCCATCCAGGTGGTCAACATCGCTCATGCGTTCACCAGAGTCGTAGAAAAAAGAGAATATACCCGTAGGTTCACCGTTTGCAAACTGCCCTTTGTAGTACATTTTTCCGGTAGGATACACGCGAATCCACAATCCATGTCGGCCTTTTTCATTGGTAACGTTGAAGTCGACCCCGGCCTCACCTTGTGGCATAGAGCTGTCGTGTTGCGCCTGAGCGGCGGATGGCAGGCAACAAAAGGCGGCCAGGAGAAAGGATATGAGCAACATGTTTTTCATCGCGCTCGAAATTAGTGAATTTGCTGTGGACATTTCTAAGGGCAAACGGCAGGTTCTAAACAAAAATTGTTTCGTAATTTCGCGCCAACAATTGGGCTTTTTGCTTGTTGTTAAGGTATTCATATTCAAAACCATAATTCGTACGTTCATGAAAGTTACAGTAGTAGGGGCGGGCAACGTAGGTGCTACATGCGCTGATGTGCTTGCAACCCGCGAGATCGCGAACGAAGTTGTTCTCCTCGATATCAAAGAGGGATTTGCTGAAGGTAAAGCCCTCGACATTTGGGAAACAGCTCCGATCAATCTCTACGACACCCGCACCATCGGATCAACCAATGATTATTCCAAAACTGCCGGTTCAGAGGTCGTTGTGATCACATCGGGTCTTCCGCGCAAGCCGGGGATGAGCCGTGATGACTTGATCGCGACCAACGCGGGCATTGTGAAAACTGTGACTGAGAATGTCATCAAGTATTCGCCGAATGCAAAAATCATCGTGGTTTCCAATCCGTTGGATGTGATGACCTATTGCGCTTACCTCACAGCAAAAATCGACAGCAGCCGAGTGTTTGGTATGGCCGGTATTTTGGATACTGCGCGTTACCGTGCGTTTTTGGCTGAGGCATTGGATGTGTCTCCAAAAGATATTCAGGCTGTTTTGATGGGTGGACATGGTGACACCATGGTTCCGCTTCCGCGTTACACAACTGTGGGTGGAATTCCAGTAACAGAACTGATTGACGCCGAGCGTTTGGATGCCATCATTGACCGCACCAAAAAGGGTGGGGGCGAAATTGTGAACTTGCTGGGTACTTCTGCTTGGTATGCACCAGGTGCTGCCGCAGCTCAAATGGTTGAAGCCATTGTTCGCGACCAAAAACGGGTGTTCCCTGTGTGCGCTTGGTTAACTGGTCAGTACGGACTAAGCAATATTTACCTCGGTGTACCAGTAAAACTTGGTAAAAACGGAATCGAAGAGATCATTGAACTTCAGTTGAACGCTGACGAAATGGCCCTCGTAAACGATTCAGCCAAGGCTGTTCGCGAGGTT
>JBJOIB010000369.1:0-5329 GCA_046047375.1 Bacteroidota bacterium | reverse complement strand
TAAAGCACGAAACGAAGGTTGTCGTAGCCTGCGCTGATTGCACAGGACATGGAGTTCCGGGCGCCTTTATGTCTATGATTGGAACCGTGCTTTTAAAGGATGTTTCAACCAGCCATGGTCTGGTATCTCCTGATTTAGCACTGAGCGCCTTAAACGCAGAAATTGTTGAATTATTGCATAACAAACACGGTAATTTTGCGGTTGATGATGGTATGGACATTTCCATTTCTGAGTATGACTACGCCACTGGCATCCTGCGATTGAGCAGTGCTAAAAGACCTGTTGTTATTTACAAGGGCTCAGAGCGAATAGAAATCAAAGGTGATCGTTTTTCAATTGGTGGAGAAAAGAACTTCGAAGGAGAAAAATCTTTCTCCTTGCATACCGTTCAACTTTCGGCAGGCGATTGTTTCTATCATTTTACAGATGGGATTCAAGATCAGTTCGGCGGTCCGGAAGGAAAAAAACTGAAGAAGAGTGGATTGGTCAAGATTCTTGATGAGATACACCACCTCGATATGAGCAAGCAGTACCAGATTGTTCAGAAAAGCTTCAACGAATGGAAAGGTGATTTGCCACAGATAGATGATATTTTGCTCTTTGGCGTTCGTGTATAAATTAACGTATTCTTACACTCATTTGCATCGCGATTTGAATGGGATTCGATACATTTGGTCGAACCTCAAAATTTGAACTTTGGCGAAACTGGTCTCGAAAGAGCACATGGCAAATGCGGTCAATCTCAAAAGCCGAAATCCATTGGTGGGAATTCTCTACCGCATTTCAGGCATGGAGAAGGTCAATCGCTTTTACGAGCAAATTGATCATTTGAAGGGCGAAGCATTTATTGAAGGTAGCTTGGATTTGCTTGGGTTACAAGTGGAATTTGATCCGGAAGAATTGAAGCGCATACCGGAGGAAACACCATTTATTACGATATCGAATCACCCGTATGGCGCTATCGATGGGATAGCATTGATTAGTTTGGTGTCGAAACGGAGAAAAGACTTTAAGGTGATGGCGAATTTTCTGCTTTCACGCGTTGAACAGATGTCTGAATACTTTGTCGGAGTGAATCCTTTCGAAGATCAATCGGCTGGTGTTTCCAGCTTTCGCGGTATGAAAGAAGCGATCAAGCACATTTCAGACGGACATCCTTTGGGTATTTTCCCGGCGGGTGAAGTGAGTGCATTCAACCGCGATCTTGGCACCATTACCGACGCTCAGTGGAGCAATTCAGCGATAAAATTGATTAAAAAAGCAGGTGTTCCGGTTATTCCTATTTATTTCGATGGTAAGAACAGTAGGCTTTTTCACTTATTGGGAGTAATTCACCCTTCATTGAGAACGCTGCGTTTACCAGCTGAATTTATCAATAAAAAAGGCAAATCCATTAAAGTCAGAATAGGTAAACCCATACCAGCAAGAGATTTGGAAGGATTCGACTCCTTGGAATCGCTCGGTCGGTTTTTACGTGCGAAAACCTATTCTTTGGGATCAACCATCGACATCAAACGAGAGTATTTCGGAAAGTTGAAATTTCCTAAAAAGCCCGATGACATTATTCCAGCAGTTGCTCAAGAGCTATTGCTGAAAGATTTAAAGGGCATTGAGCACAAACGCTTGTTTGAGCAATCGGGATTTGAATGTTATTTGGCCAAAAGCAATGAAATACCTAATGTATTGCGCGAGATTGGTCGGCTTCGGGAAATAACATTTCGAGCGGTTGGTGAGGGAACCAATCAATCCATCGATCTAGATGAATACGATTTCTATTATGAACATCTTATTTTGTGGGATACAGCTAAGAATCAGTTGGTTGGATCATATAGAATAGGGAAGGGGAATGAGATAGTTCGCAAGTACGGAACAAAAGGGTTTTACACACATTCTTTGTTTCGGATGAGTTCCGGAATGAAACCGATTCTTGATCAGAGCATTGAGCTAGGTCGGTCGTTTATCGTTGAAGAATACCAAAAGCATAGGCTTTCGCTTTACCTGCTGTGGAAAGGGATTTTGTTTGTGTTGATTTCTGAGCCGCATCATCGGTATGTCCTAGGGCCAGTTACCATTAGCGGCAGCTACCAAGAGGTATCGAAGAACTTGATTATGGAGTTTGTAAAGAGGCATTACTTCGACCACGAGTTGGCGAAGCATATCACTCCTCGACAGGCTTACGTTGTGAAGTCGATGAACATTGACAGCGACGCATTGCTCAATGCCACAGAGAACGATATGAAAAAGTTGGACAAGGTGATTTCTGATATCGAGCCTAGTTCTTATACCTTACCTGTTTTACTAAAAAAGTACCTTCATCAAAATGCACGCATTCTAGGTTTCAATGTAGATCCCAAGTTTAACAATGCACTTGACGGACTCATGCTGCTCGACTTGCATAATCTGCCGCAGGAAACCATTGAAAGCTTGCAGTATGAATTTAACCAAGGGGTTAAAAACGAAGGATAATTTATGTGAATTGACCGCTAATTAAAATGGATTAGCGTAAGCGGAATTGAGGGCTAGCTGTTCGTCGGTAAGGGTGTTTAAGAAGGCAATCAAATCCTCTATATCCTCTGGGGAAAGCATAAGTCCTGTGCTCTGGGGGTTTTCCAAGGCAGGGTTCAAAGTAGCAGATGATTGTATTCCAGAGTTGTAATGCTCAATAACTTCTTCCAGTGTAGAAAATCTACCATCGTGCATATAGGGTGCGGTGAGCGCGATGTTGCGAAGCGAAGTTACTTTAAACTTACCCCAATCCGATTGATTGCCTGTAACAGAAATGTGTCCAACATCCTGCATGCTCGAGGCGTCATCCAAACCGTTGTTCATGTATTCATCGTTTTCAAAATTGAATCCACCGTGGCAGTGGTTGCAATCAGCGCCTGATAGCTCGGGGAAGAATGGGTTGTACTCCGTTATAAACAGCTGTCGACCGCGTTCTTCGCTTTCAGTTAGTTCCTCCAATCCCGCGAGAAAGCGGTCATATTTCGAGTCAAAGCTCACAATCGAGTTCATAAACTGCTCAAGAGCGAGCGCTATTTTGTGAGAAGTTATGTCTTCCTTGCCAAATGCTCTAACAAACTGGTTTCTATACACTTCTGAAATGGAAAGCTTTGCAATTACGTTGTCGAGATCTTCATCCATTTCTAAAGGGTCTTGGATAGGCAGTAGCGATTGATGCCTCAGCAGCTCTGCACGTCCATCCCAGAAAAAGCCATTGTCGTTCCAAGCCATATTGAAAACTCCCATGGCTTGTCGATGTCCTGCAAGCCCCTGCAGTCCTATGCTCAGCGTGTTAGGGTCGCTAAATCCGGCAGATTGCAAGTGACAAGATGCACAGCTCATGCTTTCATCAGAAGATAGCATGGTTTCATAGAAAAGCATCCGTCCGAGTTTTACACCCTCCTTGGTAAGAGGGTTGTCTTGAGGGATTTGAGGATCGGGAACATAACTTGGATAATTGAGTTCATAGGGTGTGGGGTCGTATTTCACCGATTCATTGCTATCATCATTTGGGTTACAAGCCGTTAAACCGATGATGAAGAGGATGAGTAGTTGGTGATTTTTTAGGCTCATGGCATTTCAAATGTATCATCCGTGAGAGACTCCAGAAAGGCTATCAGATCAGCCTTGTTTTGTTCGGACAAGTTTAAGGGTTTGATGCGATTGTCTTTTGATGGGTGCGGCTTGCCACCGGAGTTATAGTGATCAATGACTTCTTCCAACGAAGCGAAGCTACCATCGTGCATGTAGGGTGCTGTTTGGGCGACATTCCGTAGAGAAGGAACTTTGAATTTACCAGAATCTGCAGCGAGTCCCGTGAGTCTCGCCAATCCTGGGTCATTGTATTGCGAATATAATCCGTTGTTCACGATTTGGTAATCGGTAAAGTTAAAACCACCATGACAATCAACACAACCAGTAGATGATGAGAAAAACAACTGCCTACCTCGTTCTTGCGCGGTAGTTAGTTGGGTTTGTCCGCGGAGTGCTCGATCATAAGGGGCGTTGTCCGAGATCAGTTGACGTTGAAAATTTGCTAGGCTCCTTGTGATCGTATAAGGGGTAATTTCCTGATTATAAGCTAGTAGTGACATATTGCGGAGAAGCGAGTCTTGGTTTAAGAGATCAGCAATAAGTACAATGTTATTATTGAATTCGTTGTGTTCTTGAATGGGGACCAGAACATGCATTTCGAGGGAAGGAACCCCGCCTTCTCTGGTAAAGTAGGGGTGAAAGGCGATATTGACTAGGCTCGGTACGTTTCGTGTTCCAGCGGCATCATTTGAGCCAGGAGAAACGGGTTTGTCATCTGCGAAGTACACATGTGGTTGATGACATGAGGCGCAGCTTACCAGTCCGTCAGCTGAAAATCGAGGGTCGAAAAAGAGGGTTTTCCCCAAAGCGTAGCGTTCAGGAGAGAAAGTATTATCAGCAGGGTAGGAGATAGGAGGTAGAAAAGATGTTTCGCCTATAATAGTCAAAGCGGTGTCTTTTCGACAAGCAGTAGCAAGTAGAATAAACGCAATAAAGCATGAAACGGCAACATTCTTCACGGCTGTAGAATGAGTCGATAGGAGTTAGCAGGTTGATTTTCTGTGGAGATGAAATACAACCCAGCAGGCAGATGAGAAAGGTCTAATGTATTTAGTCCAGCGATTGATCTCTTTTCAATCAATTGACCTTGAGCATTAAATATTCGAAGAGCTTGCGAATCAGTTGTTTGGATAGTTACTATTCCGGTTGATGGATTTGGGAAAACGCTGAAAGAAGTCGACAGGGTTGGAATAGAAGTAGGATTTGCGACGGAGAACACATCGCTTTGCATGTTGACAAGGGCATCAAAAGCCTCATTGATATCAGAGTGTTCGATTACACCGCTAGCGAGGTCCATACCATTAAAAATGTTGTTGTACTCGGCATCGAGGTAGATGTGAATTTCGTTGTTGTAGGCTGTGAAAGAGCAGGGAATAGATTGGGAGAAGTAGTTTTGGTCACCGAGTGCATGGATTTCGAATCCGACATTGAGGTTATTTCCGGCCATTCCTTCAGCGGCGAGGAATCTGTATCCAGCGGTCCAACCCCAGTGCATAGAGGGCACTTGAGGGGCTAGGGCATTATTAGCGGGATAGGTAGTTGGGTCAAGGTGGTTAAAATCGGGATGCACGCCAACAGAAAATTGAATAGATTCTATTTGTTCGATGCTTAGAGTTCCGAGGTTGTATATGCCTATATCGTGAGCATCAGCGAGAATGTGTAATTCAGGGATGTTTGTTTGTTGTCCTTGGTCGTGTGTTAGCGAGAAATCGGAGAGGTAATATTCGAGGCG